>JAKJFI010000106.1 GCA_022704985.1 Candidatus Omnitrophota bacterium
GAGACCAAAGCCGAATTTGCGGCGATAAGAAGCCGCATAAACGACTGAATCGCTCCCTTGCAAAAAACCGGTTTTAAAAATGTCCGGGCCCCCAGGTTACACTATTAGAACCTGTTTCAAGAAAGAGGCATTAAGGTTTGAATCCTCAATTGTCAATTCATGTTTTTTGAGAATCTTTAACAATAAGGTGATTCTCGTGTTCTTCTCAAAACATGAACGGCAGCGTTGAGAAATAAAATCCTTCAAGATCCTTTTTTCTCTTCTTCATCCCCTCTTCCATTCTTCAGATCCTTGCGCCTCGGACTGCCATGCCTCCTTTCTTGAACGCATAAATCGCCCATCCCAGCGTTTCTCGTCCCCACCTCAGATATGCTGTCTTACTCTCACGCACTCGCTTCAGCACGATCTCCACATCTGGATCATCCCGATGACCACTCGCCCAAGTTTCCGCAGCATACCATTGTAATCCTTCATATCTGTCCCAGTCATCCTGACTGCTTACGAGTGTGTACACAGCCTCCAATCCCTGCTCTTGCCCAACCTCTACATTCTGATAATGTGTTCCAAAGTCGTTCCTTGTCACTCCAATCGCTTCTAAATACTCTCTTTCCGGTTCATGCCGCCAGTACGGTTCTCCCACCACGATCCAACTTTCTGGGGCTGCCATCTTCTGCAGAACGTTCAACATCCCTCGATACCCGCCATAGATCCAACTCGCACCGATGCAGGCTACCAGATCAAAGCTCTCTAAGGTTTCTGGTACATACTTGGCCCCATCCATCTCCAAGAAATGGAGTTTGGTATCTGGAACGCGTTCTTGATACTTCTTGTGGACATAAGCAATGCAATAGGGAGAGAAATCAATCCCTGTCCCTGTCATTTGTCGGTACCGTTCTGCAAGCCTGATGAGAAACTCGCCCTTTCCAGTGGCGATATCAAGTACGCTTGCCCCAGGTTCCAGAGGCAGAAGTGTGATAAGCTGTTCAAGTTTCTCAAGACTCATCGGATTGCAGAGAATGTGCTCCCGATGAGTGATGTCAAAAAACTTCCATCTGTCCATAAGTGTCCCTCCTTTATAAATCCCAGCCGAACCACCAGATTTCATGGCTTGTTCCCGGACTGTTGAAAATCAGGTCTTATTGAACCAATCTCGTAATTTGTTTATGTGCATCTCATGACGCTGGTCCGGTCAGTCCGGTAGTATACAATAATGGTAGCAGAAAAGAGCCGAATGGACAATGGAACCCATGTGTTGGAGCGAGAGGAACATGGAGTCCGACTGGGCAGCGCGGGAAAACTGATGCGGTCAATCCTCGCCAGTCTCTTATATCTGGCGCAGTTTAAAGGGGATGGTCAAAGAATATCAGGAACTAATTAATACCTGCCATAAAGAATGGGAGAAGGTCAATTTCTGACGTCTTGCACAGATACTGCCTGTGCTTCGGTCACTCGGCTCACCTTCTCGCCGAGTCTGCCATACAATGCTCCTTACCCGTCGCATTAGCAGCGCTCTCTTCGAATCCCTCTCAAGGAAGAAAAATCCCAGGGTGGGTGAGGGGATTCGAACCCCCGGCTCCTAGAGCCACAGTCTAGTGCTCTGCCCCTGAGCTACACCCACCATGATAGAAAATGGAGAATAGAGAATGAAAATAGATTCCGGTACTGCAAAAACAGGATATAATTCTACCATATCTTTCCGATGAAATAAATCATAACAGTTTCCCGGTGCGCCTGGCCCGAGTCGAACGGGCAACCCTTGGGTTCGAAGCCCAATACTCTATCCAGTTGAGCTACAGGCGCAAAACGTTGCCGGAATATATTATAAAACAATAACTGCCCGGGAGAAAGGGAAATCATTTCTGACCGCTTCCCGTTTCCCTGATTGAGAAAGATATCAGAAAGGAGCACAGCGTCAGCATAATGCACCCGAGGAAAATCATCCTGTAGGCTGAATCCGGATAAATTATGGTGCCTGAAATTTTAATGGCCGAATGGCTGAACGCATCCAAGACAAGTCCTGAGGCATAACTGAAAAGAGCCATGAAAAGATATGAACAGGTATTCAGGAACCCTACGGAAGTTGCGGTAACCTCAACCGAATTCATCTCCTTCATGGCCGTAATATAAACAGGAGAAACTGCGGCTGATATTGCCAGAAGCAGGTATGCGAATAAGAACAGCTTTGGACTGCCTGCAAACAAAAGATTTACAAAAAGTATAACGGCCGCCGCAAGAGAGAGGATTGAAGCAACCATCATAAAGGGCTTGCGCTTTCCGGCAAGACGCGAAGCGTACCCCGATATAAAGGCAAAAGCTGTGTTGGCCGTCATCATGATAAATGTGAATAACGAAGCTTCTGTTGAAGAAAGATTGCATGAATCCTGAAGGAATTTCTTGCCGAGCGTGGACTGGAAAAGAAAATAAACGCCGAAATTCACCGGGCCTGAAAAAAGCACGGGAAATGAATGAGTGTTTTTTAAAACCCTGACAAGCGCTATGGGAGAAAAAGTATGCCGCTGTTTAAAAATCTTCCTGGATGATTTCAAAAGAGGCCAGCCGGCAACGGCAAACACGGAGCACAGAATGCCGGCAACCAGAAAAGAGTTGCGCCAGCCGATAAGACTGACGGAGCGTTCCAGGGGATATGTGGCAAATATACCTCCTGAATATCCCAGTATCAGGGATATACTCAAAAATAGTGGGAAGTCTTCAGCCGTGTAGACACTGCTGAGTATTTTTACAAGGCTGATGAATACAAAACTTGCGCTGAAACCAACGAACGCCCTTGTAATAAAGAGCATGCCCGGTGAATATGCAAAAGAAAAGAGTATTGAGCTTAAACTTAACAGAAGCCCGCCGACGAAGAAAGTCCTGAATCCGCCAAACCTGTCTGATATTATTCCTGCAAAAATCTGCATTGCTCCGTAGACGAGAAAAGTTAGGGAGCTTAAACCCGCCACAGCGGTGGCGGAAAGGGCAAAATCCGACTGAAGCTCGTTAAAAACGGTGCCGGGAACGCCTACGCGCTGAAAATATGAAAAGAAATATACGCTGTTTATCGTCAATAGCAACAGCACATTGCTGAATTTCCTGTTTTCCATTGTCAACCGGCTTTTTGCTTATTGGGTGGATTCCTCGTACTTTTTCATCAAATCTATAAGAGAACGGGCTTCCGCGGGCACATCCACCCTGCCCTCAAGAAGTATCTCTCTCGCAGTTATATCCTCAACGGCGTAAAACATCCGGTTTGCCTCATCATCCGTCATTATAAGACCGCCTTCAAAAGAGGCACCTATAAAAGCGCCCCGGGCTCTTGAATATATCAATATTCCGGTCGCGGGGAAATTTCAGGATGGCGCACATAGCGTCGTTCACATCCGTAGTAACAGTTTGATTATCAATCATCCAGAAACCTTCATTGGTGGTTTCCAGAATACGG
>JAKJFI010000107.1 GCA_022704985.1 Candidatus Omnitrophota bacterium
TTGGCAGAAGGGGGATTTTTTCTGCATTCCCCCGTCACACAAGAACCGTGTCCTCGGTGTCCTTGTACAGGTTCTTGATTTTCCGTATAGATTCCTCTTCGCTGATGAAGGCCTCCACCATTGCGGGGTCAAAGGTTTTGCCAGCTTCCTTCTTGAGAAACGCGAAGCTGTCCTTAAAGTCTATTGCGTTCTTGTACACCCTTTTCGAGGAGATTGCATCAAAGATATCCGCTAACGCCGCTATCCGTCCGTAGAGGGGGATGCTGTTGCCTTTCAGGCGAAAAGGATAGCCGGAGCCGTCATACTTTTCGTGGTGGTACAGGGCGATTATTTCAGAAACTTTCAGAATCAGCGAGCTGGAACCTTCAAGCATGCGCGCGCCTATTATCGGATGCTGTTCAACCACCTTTCTTTCCTCGGGCGTGAGTTTGCCGGGCTTGAGAAGGATGTTATCGGGTATGGCTATCTTTCCTATGTCATGAAGAGGCATTGCGTTTTTGATTAGCTCAACCTCCTTGCTTCCAAGCCGCATCTTTTCCGCGATGACCCCGGCATACTCGCTTACCCTGTGGATATGCATCCCCGTTTCCCTGTCGCGGTATTCAATCGCCACGGAAAGCCGGAAGATGCTCTCAAGCTGTGTATCCTTCAGTGCGATGTTGAGCCGGGCGTTCTGTATGGCTATCATCGATTGCAGAGAGAGAGATTCCATGACCGGTATGTCGTCCTTAACAAAAAGGGATGTCCTTGAAAAGGGTGCGGGATTCTTGTTTATAAAGAGCCCCAGTGTCGTGAAGGATGCATGGGAGATTATCGGCAGCAACAGCAGGTTTCTGACCCCCAGTCCCCATTCGTTTTGCTTCGGCTGTTTGTTGATGATTAAAGGCTCTTTCTTCCCGAGAGCCGCGGTTACGATTTTTTTCATATCCAGACCGGAGAGCAGTTCTCCGTGCCTGGCGATTATCTGGTAGTTTTCGGGAGAGGAAAACATTATGAAAGCGCCTGCCTCAATGCCGAAAGAGGCAAGCAGAGTTCTCAGGGTAAGATCCGGGGTCTGTTTTATCAGCTCCATTCCTTCAACGCCCGTGAAGGTTATCTCTTCGGTGATTCCCGGCAGGTTGGCGGGGTTCAGGATGCCGGAGATTTCCTTTTCAACATCATGCATGACCTTGATGGAGCGTTCCTGTTTCACCAGTTTCTGGAACGCGTTTCCCAGCGAGTATAACAGGGAAGCAAAGTAGAATGCGAATGAAAGAAGGAAAAATGGGACGGTGTCAAAAAACAACCCTGTTTTTCGCATTGCGTAAAGGGAGCCGAGCGTAAGTATTCCCGAAACTCCCGCAAAGAACAAGGTATTGAATATCATGCTGGTCGAAAACACCACAAGCCCCAGCAGGATGCCAGATACCGCGATACAGAGCGCAATGACCGAAGGGTTGGAGCGGAAGATAAAATCTCCGGATAAAGCGTTGTGAAGAAGGCTTGCCTGCACCATGATTCCGAACTGTGTGCCGTAAGGCGTAGGGATGAGGTCGGCGTTCCTGGTGCCGACCATAGTCTCTCCCACCATAACCGCCGCGTTCCTGAACTTCCCTGTCGGATAGTTGCCGGTCAGCACGTCTTCAAAGGCGACGAAATGCGTCGCTATTGTTTCCGGAGGCAGGATTTTTATGTATAGACTGCCGTCTTTTTGCACAGGTATGGTGTTTGGACGCAAGGAAAGGAGCGGCGAGGAAAAATGTATTTTTTCTTGTTTTTTGTAGAGGCGCCCCATTTCAAGGGATATCTGCGGATAGAGTCTTTCCCCAAATTTTATCAGGGCGGGGGTTTTCCTGACTACCTGGTCCTGGTCGGGCAAGGTATTGATGTGTCCTATGGAAATGGCGGCCCTGTTAAACTCCTCCGAACTGCCTCTCAATGATGGAGCGAGGTAGGCTTGTCCGTCCATTTCTCCGAGTCTGGCTGGAGAAAAAACGGGCAGGACGGTTTTTCCTCCGTCTCTTATGGCATTGATGAATTCTCCATCAACCTTCCTGTTGGTTATCTGCGGAAAGTAGATGTCGAATCCTATTACGGAGGCGCCTTCGGATTCCAGTATATTAAGAAGGCGGGTGTAAAACTTGCGGGAAAAAGGTTCGCCTATCGTATTCTCAAAATTTTCGGTTACACCGACAATTACAATGGGAGCCGGCATTTTTCCTGGCGCGGAGGAGCGGTGCAGGCGCCAGTCGTAAAAAGCCAGCTCGGCCTTTTCCAAAGCCTTATTTGAAAAGAGCAGGAGGACAAGCGATGAAATAGCAACTGCGATAAAAAACCGCAAGGCAATAATGGATTTCATTCATTTCAAAATCGACCCCTCAATCAGGTCGTGCTTACCTGGCCCGGCATCTCTGGGGTTTTCTCGGGACCATCTTCCAGAGCTCCATCTCTCGCGCCCAAATGTTTTGCAGCAGTACCGTAATTTGTTTTGTCAGCTGTTCCCTTGTTACCACTGCCGGAGCGGTATCCCTGCTTCTGTCTTCCACGAAGACTTTACCCTCGGTGACATTCACAGCGGTAGAGCATGTTTTGGAACCGGCCCTCTGTGTGGTTTGTATGACGAATTGCGTGCCTTCCACGCCGGCTATTACGGCAGGTGTTATAACCTCAAACTTTGAATCTCCTTCGTGGTCAACCTTTATTGTTCCCGGCGACCCATGCGGGGTGTATATTATGCTGTAAATCTTATCCGTGTTATCGACAAATGACGAGACCAATCCCGCTTTTCCGTCAATAATAGTTGCTGTGGTTCCGTCAGCGAAGCGGAGTTGTCCTCCGGTATAAACTGCCCCGTATTCCGCCGGAAAGCCGCCCCAGGTAACCGGCTCGTTTCTCCCGATATCAACCGCGTAGGAGAGATAGGCGGCGACTGTCTTTTTATTTCTGTAGTGCCTGGGGCAGGCTAAGAATATGTTGTCGCTTTTCTCCGAATAGATGTGTCTGCCGATGTAGAATTTTTCATAGCTGTTGGTCTCATTGGTCCTGTCCGCAGGGCATTTGAAGACCCTGGCGTTTGTGATGTATTGCGGGTACAGGTCGCCGATATTGTTCGGCGAGGACTTATAATCCGCCTGGAAGTTTTCAATCGCCTGGGCTATGGTCTTCATATTGTTCACGCAACCGACTGTGCGCGCAAATTCCTTTGAATTTATTGCAAGTCCGACAAATAACGTGAGCAGAGTAATGGCTATAAAACAGAAGATGATGACTTCTATCAAGCTGAATCCGCGTTTAGTCCTCATTCCTTCATCCTCCCTCTGTCCTGCGCAAGGGACAGATAAATCAGTTTGTTTTCAAGTTCCTTGAGCGCGAGGTTCAGGCTCATGT
>JAKJFI010000108.1 GCA_022704985.1 Candidatus Omnitrophota bacterium
TTAACTTTTTCACCTGTCGTCCCTTTGCCGTATCATAACCGTCCCAGAAGACTTTCCTCTTGCCGTCCCAGAAGACCTTCATGATTCTTTTCTCCATCTCTTCCGCCGTCTTGAGATAGAATTTTGTTTTTTCAGGCTTCTTCAGAAAACCCGATATCTCGGACATCGTCCTTAACGTGTACAGATAGAGCAGGTTGAAAAGACAGGAAAAGCCGTCTTTGTACAGCGGCGCCCAGTCCAGAAAAACCCACCATTCCGGCATTTTTCCCAGCAGGTGGTTCTTGTCCGTGTAGTCACGGAAGAACTTCACCGCTTTTTCCATCCTGTCATACTGTTCCCGCGCAAGAGAGATATCGCCGGCAGAATACATCCCACAGCGGCTGTGGGGAAATGCCCGTAAATCAGTCCGTTGGCAATCTGAGAGAGGCCTCCCTGTTTTATCCCTCTTCTGAACAGACGCATGTCGCCGAAGGCGTAATATGTGTTTGCCGCCTGCACCCTTGCATCGCCCCACCACTGAGCCTGTTCGCGCCAGGGACAGTCAACGTAAGCATCCAGGCTGCAGCATACCTGCGTCCTGACGCACATGTCCCATATGCGGTTTATTCTCTCGTCGGAAGTTCGGAAAAGCGTTTCCTGTTCAAACGGGTAGGCGGTCTGCCTGACATACAGTCGCTTTATCTTTAAAGGTTTTCTAACGTTCCTGACAGTCAGGGCAAGGTACCTGAACCCGTGTATGGAAAAAGTCTCAAATTTCTGTTTGCCTTTCCTCAGGATGTACCTGTCGGAGACAGCTACCTTGCAGCCGGTTGCGGGGTCCGGTACGCACAGATGTTTTCCGTCAAGCAGCTCCGCGGTTGTAAAATCCAGCGCTTCTCCGCCGTTACCTGCGATTTCAATGCCCAGGAATCCCGTCACTTCTTCCCCGAAATCCACTATCACGGTAAGCCTCTTGCCTGAAGCAAAAGGGGCTATCGTTGTAACCGACGCGTCTGCATTGAGCATGTTTCCGGGGTTTTTTATCTTTGAAAAGTCCGCCTGTCCGCCGTTCTTTTCTTCCAGGTAAATGCAGGTGATGTTCCTCGTCTCCTTCCATCCTTTTGCGCATGTGCCAAAGTGGGAGAAAAGAACCTTCCTGAAATCCTTTATCTCTTCCTTCATCAGGGGTATATCTCTCTCTTCAAAGCTCAGCCACGGAAGACAGCCTGCTTTTCTCCAGCTCGGTTCTTTCCAGCCGTTCTCACCGGGCTTTATTTTCCCTCCCGGAAGCATCCAGTCTTTCTCTACTCCGCGTGCATCGAAATTTTCCTGATAGCTTAACTGTACCGTTCTTCTCGCCATGTCCCGCTTATGTCCTGTGCAACTCTTGACGAGCCACCCGCCGTTCACGCCCGTTCCGATGTCCGTTTTTCCGACCTTGCCCTCTACGAGCAGTCCCGCCGCTCCGGCATATATCGACTGAAAGGTTCCATGCCCGTACTGATGCACGACGACAGCGATGATGTTTTCCCCCTTCCGCAGGTGTTTTGCTATATCCACGGTATCAAACGGGTATGTTTCCGGAAAACCTCTCGCAGGTCCGAAACAGACGTATTCGCCGTTGACGTAGAGCTTATATCTTGTGTCAGCGGTAATGTTTATATCGACACGGCCGGTTGGAAGCCTCTTGAGAAGAAAAGATTTTCTGGCAAGCATGAAAACATTAACGTCATCGTAACCGTAGCGGTCGTGCCATAGCCATCCCACTTCCTTGAAAATTTCCCGTTTATCCATTTCGTCTCCCGGTTTTTGTCAGGTAACGATAGTATATAGATTCAAGACAGGTTACACATTCTCAGTAGAAAAATCAAGCGCGGGGATGGGATTTATTATAAAACTCACGCAGGCGCTCCACGGTAAGGTGTGTATAAATCTGCGTGGTGGTAATGCGTTCGTGCCCCAGAAGCTCCTGAACCGTGCGAAGGTCGGCGCCCCTGTCCAGCATGTGCGTCGCAAAACTGTGCCTGAAAGTATGCGGCGTAATCCGCCTGTCTATACCCGCTTTCTTCCCGTACTTGTCAACCAGGCGTTCTACGCTCCTGTCGGTCAGCGGCTTGCCGTATTTGTTCAGGAAAACCCTCTCCTGCTTCTTCTGCGGCCGCCTCTCAAGATACTCAATCAAGGCCTTAATCGCAGGCCTGCCCGCCGGAACAATCCTCTCTTTTCTCCCCTTGCCTTCGACCTTTATGGTGTCTCCGGCGAAATTCATATCTTTCATGACGAGCGAAGTCAACTCGCCCACCCGTATCCCTGTGGCGTACAGAAGTTCAAGTATTGCCCGGTCCCTGAAATCCTGCCACTTTTCACCGTCCGGAGCTTCAACGACTTTCGTTACTTCCTCCACGGTAAGAAACTCCGGCAGTCGTTCTGGAACTCTGGGGCTGTGCAGAAGGAGAGCGGGGTTTGATTTTATCAGCTTCCTGGCGGAAAGGTATTTAAAAAAAGCCTTGATGCTCGCCACCTTGCGCGCGACGCTCTTCTCCGTATAACTGTTTTCCGTCTTCAGGAACGAAAGGAAACTGAGGAATACCGGATAGTCAACCTGTGTAAAAGAGACAATTTTTCTGTCCTTGAGAAATCTTAGGAACTGTCTGAGGTCGGTTTCGTACGCCCTGATGGTATTGCGGGAAAAATCTTTCTGGTGCGCAAGATACTCAAGAAAATTTTTAAGCGTCTGTCTCATTCTCTTCCGCTGTCAGTCAATAGTGCCTTTCGTTGACGGCAACTCTCCTCCCTCGATTTTCAACGCATCCTTAAGGGCGAGCGCAAGAGATTTGAATACAGCCTCATTTATATGGTGCAGGTTTTCTCCGTACACGAGATTGATGTGCAGGGTGATGCCGCAGTGCGTCGCAAATCCCTTCAGGAATTCTTTTGCGTCCTCAATCTCAAAACAGCCTTCCCTGCCCCTGACAAGCGGCACGTTGAAAACCAGCAGAGGTCTTCCGGAAATGTCAACGGACACATTAACAAGGGTTTCGTCCATCGGAACAGAGGCAAAACCGAATCTTTTGATGCCCTTTTTATCCCCGAGCGCCTTCTTTACTGACTGTCCAAGACATATACCGGTATCCTCGATAAGGTGATGCGTGTCAACCTCCAGGTCTCCCTTCGCCTTTATAGCGAGGTCGATGGAGTAAAATCGTATCAGCAGGTCCAGCATGTGGTCGAGAAAACCAACGCCGGTTACTATACTGCCGGAACCCTTTCCGTCAAGGTTCACCTCAATTGCGATATCCGTTTCCTTTGTCTTTCTCTCTATCCGGGCTTTTCTTTCCATGTTTCTATTTTATCACTGAGGGCAATTCTGTCAATCCTTTACAA
>JAKJFI010000109.1 GCA_022704985.1 Candidatus Omnitrophota bacterium
GCCGCGATAGAAGCAAATGTGAGAAAAGAGTTCATCGGCATAAACCTTGCCGCCTTCAGCCGCGGGCAAGAGGTTTAACGCACGGCAAACAACAGGATGGAAAGCGCAAGGGTATAAAAACCGAAGATGTAGAACCGTCCAGACAGAAATACCTTCCTTAAAAGATAGAGCGCACAGAATCCAAAAATCAACGAAGTGACAAAACCCGTCAGCAGAAACGAAGCCGGCATTCCGCTGAAATTTTTCGCCTCAAGAATTACCGCACCCGCTATGGCGGGAACAGCTGTCAGGAAGGAAAACCTGAAGGTTTCCTCATCCTTCACGCCGGCGATTTTACCTGCGGAGATAGTCGCGCCCGAACGCGAAACGCCCGGAAGGAGCGCGAGCCCCTGCATCAGTCCTATGAAAAGCGCCTTCCCCGCGTTCATCTCGCCGCCGCTTTCTCTTGCCGAAAGAAATAAAAGCGCCGAGGTAATTAAAAACGCAAAACGCACCGTTTCAAGCGTGGCGAATGATTCAATGCGGTCTTTCAGCAACAGCCCCGCTATACCGGTAACAGCCGTTGCATAAATAATATACAGCGCTGTTTTGAATTCGGGGTTTTTCCTGTCGCAAGAGAAGAAAGCCCTGCCGACTCTGGCGATGTCTTTGCGGAAGAAGATGCAGATAACAAGAAGGGATGAAAGGTGCAAGAAGATGTCAAACGAAACCCCGCCTTCCAGTCCGAAAAGAGCCTGGAAAACCACCAGGTGTCCGGAACTGCTGACAGGCAGCCATTCCGCTATTCCCTGCACAAGCCCGAGTATAAACGCGTCTGCCATCAGCGGAACTTATAAACTATGTCGTCGGAATCCGCAGGGACGTCCGCAGACTTGGCATCCGTTTCTATCCTGCCGTTGGGACCTGCCGAGTAGAGAATCATGATTTTTTTAGAAGAATCGTATGCAATCAGATATGCACGGCCCCAAGGATCTATGGGAGTACCATGCGGAACAACAACTTCTGCGCTTGGTGTTCCCCAACCTCCAACTCCTATCCCAATTATCGGGGCAGAACCGTTGTCCGCCGTATATTTCCCTTTTTCCTGAAAAACCTGGTACGGACCATCCCAATTAATACCGCCAGTCAACTCACTGTCCACATCAGTAGAATGATCCAGAGCACCCAGATTATAATAAGCATAAGTGCCAGCCCCAGTTAAATCTCCATCCCCAAGATTTGCATCTGCAAGATCAGTAAGTCTTATATAGTAGCCGCAGTCAAGTTTTGTCATCGTGACAACGCTGGCAAGAGCCGCCATTTCCGCGTTCGCCTTGTCCACCAGCGCTTTCGCACGGGCTTTTCTCACCGCGGGCAGTAAAAGCCCGGCAAGGATTGCTATTATTACCATTACCACCAGCAATTCTATCAGTGTAAAACCATATTTTCTTTTCATTATATCCTCCCGTTATTCCCCCCATTCCTTTTTTTCTTCCTCTGTTACGTCGGCACTCAAATCAATGGAATTCCCATCTTCATCACAGGCAACGTTGACGCCATCCTTAGGAGTCTTCCGCCCTGCCTTAAAATATCTCACTTCACTGTCGTCGGGATTGCTATAGTTAAGCCACAGAACACTGCTATCTATATATAGCACGTTAAGCCCGTGTTTGTGGTTGCCGTAGTTCAATTCGCCGCTCTTATACACCCCGTTGTCGCTTATCATCGGAACTGGCACGTCAGCTTTATTGGAAGTCGTTAATCCGTAAACAAACGCGTATGAATTCTCGCACTTATCTTTTGAATCTATTTCCAGCGGAGCGGGTTCATTTCTGTTCATGCTGGACGGGCACCAGAAGGTCTTTGCGGTCTTTATGTAATCTGGATATATGGCAAATGTTCCTGAAGGAACGGGGGGAACAACATACAGCCCGTTTGCGGGCGCGGCGGGAAATTGCTCATGCCAGTCCGCCGCGTACATCTCGTACGCCATCGCAAACTGCCGCAGGTTGTTCATGCAGGTAGTCCTGCGCGCACGCTCCCTTGCCGCGGATAGGGCGGGAAGCAACATGCTCGCAAGCACCCCTATTATCGCTATTACGACAAGCACTTCTATCAAGGTGAATCCAGTTTTCCTTTCCATTCTATCCTCCCTCTCTTATATCCTTTCTCACCCGCCCTTTGACAAAGGGTGGAATGATGGGAATTTATCAACCGCCGGATATACCCATTGCCAGTTTTATGAGAGGCAGAAAAAGTGATATGACTATGAAACCGACTATGCCTCCCATGAAAACTATCAGAAGCGGTTCTATCATCGAAGTCATGGCTGCAACGGCGGCGTCAACCTCAGCGTCGTACGCTTCGGCTATCCTCTCAAGCATGGCGTCCATCTGTCCTGTTTCTTCTCCCACCGCCACCATATTCGTGACCATTGACGGGAAAACCTTTGCCCGCAACATCGGACCCGCGATACCTTCTCCTTCTCTCACTCTGTTTCTTATATCGTTTATACCCTTGGACACCACTTCGTTGCCTGTCGTGTCCCTGACAATCATCAGTGACTGAAGTATGGGAACACCGCTGGTTATAAGCGTCGCGAAAGTCCTGGCAAACCTCGCCACTATAGTCTTGGAAATAACCGGTCCGAATACCGGCATCCTCATCTTAACCTTGTCAACGTAAAACTTGGTGACCTTTATCCGGTTCATAATCTTGAACATAATAAACAGCGCCATCAAGAAAGCAACGAGTATATACCACCTCTGCACGAAAAGGTCAGAGATTTTCATGAGCAGCAGAGTGGGGCCCGGCAGGGAGCCCGCCTCCATGTCTTCGAAAATCTGTATAAATGTTGGCACTATCTTTATCATTATGAACGTGAGAATACCCGTAGCAACGACGACTATAACGGCGGGATAGGCCATGGCAGACTTTATCTTGCCTTTCAGCTTGGCTTCTTTTTCCATGAATTCCGCCAGCCTGGTCAAAACGGTTTCCAGCGCGCCTCCGGCTTCTCCCGCTTTCACCATGGACACGTATATCTTTGGAAAACTGGCAGGATGTTTTGCAAGAGCTTCGGAAAAAAGAGCTCCGCTCTCTATGTCCTGCGATACCTTTTCGAGCACATCCACCGCGGCGCCTTTTCTCTGCTCTTTGAGCACCCTCAGCGAACGCAGGAGCGGAAGTCCCGAACCTATCAGGGTCGCAAGCTGCCTTGTGATTATCATCAACTCTTTCGGTTTTATCTTCTGGGGGCCGAAAGACAGCTTTATCTCCATGCCCCCCTTGCCTTTTGCCTTCTTGCCCGCAGGCTTGGCCGCCGAAGCCGCGGCAGGTTTTTCCTTTGCGCCCTTCCTTGCGGC
>JAKJFI010000110.1 GCA_022704985.1 Candidatus Omnitrophota bacterium
CCTTTTCGCGAGGGGCATGTTCAGCGCGCAATCGGTTTCCGTGGTGGCTTCCCCGCTGGCTTACTATTCGCTCGGTCTTCTCGGTTACGGAGGGGCTTCTGTCTGGACGAGAGCTTTCTACGCCTGCAAAGATACAGCAACCCCCGTGAGGGTAGGCATATTCAGCATAGCTGTAAATTCAGTGATGGATGTAGTCCTGATGAAGTATCTCGGGCATAACGGCATAGCCCTTGCGACGTCAATCGTTGGCATGGCAAATTTCATTATACTTGTACTGATTTTTAACCGGAAACACTTGCACCTTAATTTCAAACCGCTTGCGCCTTTCTTTGTGAAAACGCTTGCCGCCTCGGCCGTTATGGGGGTCGCCGTGTACGCTTGCACGGATATCATGGACGGGCTGTTTTCCTTGCCTATCCGACTCTTTACAGGTATAATTATCGGGATTCTGGTATATCTAATATCAATAGGTATCCTTATCGGAAAACCGGAGGTCAGGCGTTAATGCAAGCACTGCAATTTGTAATTCTTTTATTTGTACTGTTTTTCTCGGTCGTGGTCCATGAATTTTGCCATGGTTACATGGCTTTGCTCAACGGCGATGATACCGCGAGGATGCTCGGACGGCTGACCCTTAATCCCCTTCCGCATATAGACCCTGTGGGAACTATCCTTTTGCCGGCGCTCCTTGTCATGAGCTCGTTGGTCACCGGAAGGATATTTATGGTAGGCTGGGCAAAACCCGTGCCGATAAATCCTTTCAGGTTCAGGGATTATGACCGGGGCATGCTTACGGTGGGGCTGGCCGGACCTGCAAGCAACGTAGTGCTCGGGATAATTTCTGCTTTACTCTCAAGGAACTTTGCAGGTTTTACCAGGGAGATACTTGTTTTCGGGGGATACATCAATTTTGTCCTTGCTTTTTTCAATCTCATCCCGATACCGCCTCTTGATGGTTCGCGGATACTGGCCGTTTTCCTGCCGCGAAACATCCGTTACCGTTACGAACAGCTTGAAAGATACGGCATGATGCTTGTTTTCGTTTTCCTGTTTCTCGGGGGATTCACCATTATTTATCCCGCGGTGCAGGCGATTGTGAATATTCTTGCCGGTCTCTGATAAAAGACAAATCATATGAAATTTACCTCTCCCTTGAGGAGATAGGATTAAGGTAAAGGCGAAAGGAGGGTGTAACCATGACTGAAGGACTTTTTAATTTTGTAGTAACATTCTTCGCGGGGTGGGGATGGCAGGCGATGGGAAAGGTGCCAAATCCTGCAAACGGCAAGACGGAGAAGAACCTTGAGCTGTGCAAGCAGATTATTGATATCATGGAGATGCTCAAGGAAAAAACGAAAGGCAATCTCACCGATAATGAGGACAGGATGCTTGCTGGAACCATAGCAGAGTTACAGCTCAATTACGTTGACGAGTTGAAAAAAACATCAGCGGAAGAAAAAAGTGAAGGAGAAAATGCCGGTCAACCAAAAGTCGAAGACAAGGATAAAGAGAGCACTGGCTGAAGTCCCCGATATACCAGGCGTTTACATAATGAAAGACCGCACGGGCGGGGTGCTTTATGTGGGTAAGGCAATATCCCTCAGGCGCAGGATAGGTTCATACTTTCAGGATTGCAGGGCGGACACAAAAACACTCGTTCTTTCAGGGAAGATACAAAGTTTTGACTTCATACCCGTAGCTTCCGAAGCCGAGGCTCTCATACTTGAAAACAACCTTATAAAGAAATATAAACCGCGGTACAACACCAATCTCAAGGATGACAAGAGTTATCCAATGGTGAAGATAACTGCCGGGAGATTCCCTTCTGTCAGAATAGTGCGGGAACTCCCGGACGGCATGTCTTTCTATTACGGGCCTTTCACGAACGTTGAGCTTGTAAGGAGTGTGCTGAAATTTATCAGAAGATACTATCCGGTAAGAAACTGCAGATACGACCTTGAGAAAAAGAGCGTGCGATTGTGCAGCCAGTATCACATAGGTAGATGTTCCGGACCCTGCGAGGGGAAGATAAGTGAAAAGGAGTATGGAGAACTTGTCCGGGGCATGTCTTCGTTCTGGAGCGGAGATTACAAAAAATTCGAAAGGAAGCTGAAAAGAGAGCTGTCAGCGGCCGTTAAAGAGCTTCAGTTTGAAAAAGCGCAGGAGATAAAAGACCGTCTCTTTATGCTGGAAGCGATGGGCAGGAGGTTTCCTCTGCGTGACGAGAGGTCACTGGTTACATACGGGGAAAGCAATGTTCTGGAAAATCTCAGGGAAGCATTGCGCCTGAAAACTATCCCGTATCACATAGAAGGATATGATATTTCCAACGTATCCGGTATGTATTCTACGGCAAGCAAGGTTTCCGTCAAAGGAGGCGTCAGGGATAGTGACAACTACAGGAAATACAGGATAAAATTTACAGATGGAATAGACGACTGCCGGATGATTGAAGAGGTAATCACGAGGCGTTTTGATGCCAAGGAAGAGCGAAAGGATATGCCCGACCTGATTCTTGTGGATGGTGGAAGAGGACAGCTTAACAGCGCCGTCAAAGCTCTGAGAAAAATGCTGATAGACGTACCCGTGATTTCGCTTGCAAAGAGAAATGAAGACATATACATCGCAGGCAAAAGGGAACCCCTGAGATTAAAAGGCGATTCTCACGAACTTCATCTTCTGCAGATGGTACGGGATGAAGCTCACAGGTTTGCGGTCTCGTATCACCGGACCCTCAGAAAAAAAAGCTACAGGGGAAGTTCATAATGGCAAAGTTTATTGATGAAGCGAAGGTATGGATAAAAGCGGGTGATGGCGGAGACGGCTGTGTTGCCTTCAGAAGAGAAAAATTCGTGCCCAGGGGAGGTCCTTCCGGAGGAGATGGCGGTAACGGCGCAGATGTCATATTTACTGCGGTAAAGGATGTGCGAACGCTTATCGATTTTCATTACCGGCAGCATTTCAATGCTGAAGATGGCGCTGATGGACAGGGTAGTAAAAAGGAAGGCAAATCCGGAGCTCCTCTTATAATTCCCCTGCCTGTAGGAACGCTGGTGAAGGAGATAAAGGACGACGAGGAAATTTTGCTGGCTGACCTTGCAAAAGAAAATGAAAGTTTTATCGCTGCAAAGGGGGGAAAAGGCGGGAAGGGCAATACCCGTTTCAAGTCATCTACGAACCAGGCTCCGAGAAAAGCCACAAAAGGGGAAAAGGGCGAGGAAAAATATCTGCGCTTTGAGTTAAAGCTTCTTGCCGACGCAGGCATAGTAGGGCTTCCCAACAGCGGTAAATCAACGCT
>JAKJFI010000111.1 GCA_022704985.1 Candidatus Omnitrophota bacterium
CACCGGGGGGATAGATAACCTTTTTCCCCACCATGAAAACGAGGTTGCGCAGAGCGAGGCGGCCACGGGTAAAAAATTCGTCAACTACTGGATGCACTGCGCTCACCTTCTGGTGAACGGCGAAAAAATGTCCAAGTCGAAGGGGAATTTCTATACGCTGAGAGACCTGACGGGAAAGGGATATAATCCGGTTGCTGTCAGGTATCTTCTGCTGTCCGCCCACTATAAGGACCCGCTTAACTTCACGGAAAAAGGGTTACAGCAGGCTGAGAATACGGTGAAAAACTACAACGCTTTCTACCAGGCGCTTGATTTCTGCGCCGCAGGAGAAAGCGATTCGGCAATAAAGGAAGAAATACAGAAAGCAAGGCATGTTTTTGGCGCAGGTCTCGGTGATGACCTCAACATATCCGCGGCCCTTGCCGGAATTTTCAACCTGATGAAAGCGGTCAATGTCATTATGTCGCATGGGAGACTGGGCAGGCAGGATGCCGCGGAGGTCAGGAGTTTTCTTGAGGAAATTGACAGTGTACTTGCAATACTTGAGAAAGAAGAGGTAAAATTGACGGAAGAACAGCAGAGCCTTATCAGGGAAAGAGAACGGGCGAGAAAAGAGAAGGATTTCAAAAAGGCGGATGAGATAAGGGCGATGCTGAAGGAGAGAGGCGTTATGCTTGAAGATACGCCCTATGGAACCCGATGGAAAACCTTAAAAGGATGAATTTTTCGTCTCCCTCTCCTCAAGGGGAGAAGGGCAGGATGAGTGAGCTGTTAGTAAGGAGCAAGGGGGTAGGCATAACCCTTATTGAAATACTTGTGGCGATAGTGATAATTTCCCTTCTTGCCTCCGCGGCGACCCCGATGTACCGGAAGGCCAGAGTGCGTGCGCTGGTGGCGAAAACGGAAGTTCTCATAAGTTCCATCGATGCGGCGCTATCCATGTATCAAAGCGATATCGGGGATTACCCTGAGTTTGATGAGCAGGGATGCAGCATACTTGTTGAACGGTTGCAGGGACCTGTTGACAACAAATACTGGAAAGGCCCGTATATGAGATTCAAATCCAAAGACCTCGATAAAGATAACAATCTGCTGGATGCATGGAAGACCCCCTTTTTTTACACATACCCGCAGAGCGACAATCTGAAAGTCCCCTATACGCTAACTTCAGCAGGCCCGGATAGAAAATTCGGGACTGATGACGACATCGGAAACTGGTGATTTTTTTAGACAGTGTGCTCAAAGTGCGCGAAAACGCCGAGAATGCCGGTATTCTTCTTTTTCAAAACAGGAATTAAGGGGGGATGCGAGAGAGAAAAAATGCCTGTTCAACGAAGAGGTTCTGGATGGAAGTGGGTGGTAACGGTAGCCGTCGCATGCAATCTTGCGGGGGCAGTTGCGGCACCGCAGCTGACTACCGTTGTTCCTGCCCGCAATGACGCCGCCTGCGAATCTTTTACCTTTGCTGTTGTGGGCGACAGCCAGCCGAAGGATATCTTCGGCCAGCCGGAAGTTTTCAAAAAAATTATCGGAAAAATCAACGAATCCCCCGCAGAATTTCTCGTGCATCTCGGAGACAAGATAAGCGGGAGCAGGAAAGGGGCGACGGTAAAAGAGCAGTACGCGGAATACCTTGATATAGTTAAGGAATTGAAGGCGCCGGTCTGGTATACGGTTGGCAACCACGAAATAGCCGGGATGAAGAGCAACGAGGATATACACAGGGATTTATTCGGACACCTCTACTATTCATTCGTCCATAACAAGGTTCTTTTCATAGTTCTTAACACAGAACATGCAGGAAAAGAGGGTTCGATATCCGGACGGCAGATGGAGTGGTTGAAAAATACCATGGAGAGAGGAAAAGACTGCAAGTACAGCTTCGTTTTTCTTCATAAACCCCTCTTTTCGGCACTAACCCGTCATGAAAGCCACAGGCATTATGTTTCAAAGAAACATAGGGATGAACTTGCCGAATTATTCAAGAACTATAAAGTCAGCGCGGTTTTCGCGGGCCACGAACATCTCTACCACAGCGGTATCCATGCTGGACTGGTTCAGGTTATCTCCGGAGGCGGGGGCGCGCCTTTCCATTTCTATCCGGAAGGCAACTTCCACCACTACCTCCTGGTAGAAGTAACAGATAAAAACGCTGTCATTCGCTCCATACCAGTCAATTATTGAGCTGTGTAAATCTCTCATCCAGGGAATCGAGAATCTCCAGAAGGGGCTCATCAAGAAGGTGCCCCTTTTCGCTGTCAGGGACTTTGCGCATTGCGCGTATTCTTGAACCGAGGATGGTCTCTTTGAGCGCATAAGGCAGGTTTTCCGCGTCATTCTCCGTGAAAGTGAACTCTTTCCTGTAGGAATCTATGAAGACCCGGGTGTTTTCGGTTTCCACCCGGCAGTGCTGGACAAGGGACAGGATATCACTTCCGTCAACCGGAGCGTTTCTCCCGAAGCAGAAGTATATTATCCCGCGTGATATATCATAAAGCGTGTTCTGGAAAGACGTCCAGTCAAAGTCAAATATGCCGCTTACAATTCCATCCCTGAACTTTATGTTTGCCGTCGTGTAATCCCCGTGTATGATGGTATGTGTAAGGTTCTCCGTACGGAAGTTTTTTTTAAGTGCATCCAGTTCATTGAAAACTCTTCCTAAAGTGCCTTTACTGCCGTTGAAGATTCCAGGGAGGTTTCTGACATGCTCTTCCAGTTCGGATTTCAGCAGGTACGGGTGGAATTCCCTCTGCCAGTCTTTTTTGCCTTCCGGTGTGAAATTGTGAAGGAGTTTGTGCATCCTGCCCAGCGCTTGAGCGGCGCTTGTTATCTGTTCATTATCGCCGGGGACGAAGTTTTCCAGTCCTTCGATATACTCAAATAACTCGTATGTGCGGTTATCAAAATGGCAAACGGCTTCTCCGGAAAGTGTTCTTTCGGGAACAACCACCGGCATGCCGTTCTTACACAGGTGTTCCATGACCGAACGGTCAAAGAGAACTGCATCCGCAGGACAGAATTCCTTTCGTCTTTCTCTCAAGAGATATCTTCCCGCAGGCGTTTGTACAACGTATTTCGGGGAGGCTGTGCCGCCGCCCGTACTTACAGACGCAATTTTCTCAATGCCGTATTCTCTCAGCACCGGCAGGATTTCCACTTTGCTCCGAACGCTCCTTTATATCTTCTTTCAAAGTGAGGAGTGAAAATAGTCAGCAGCGATTCACCATTTTACGAGCTTTTTGCAGCAAGCAGGTTGAGTGAATCAAATAGCGCCTTGTAGTA
>JAKJFI010000112.1 GCA_022704985.1 Candidatus Omnitrophota bacterium
ATCGCACAAAAATACTAATGCTCGCCAAGATAAATTCATTGACTGTATGGGGAATAGAGGGATATCCCGTCGAGGTCGAGGCGGACATCAGTTTCGGGATGCCCGCAATCTCCGTCGTGGGTTTGCCTGACCAGGCTGTGAAAGAGAGCAGGGACAGGATAAAGCCCGCGATAAAAAACTCAGGTTTCGAATTTCCATCCGCCAATAAGGTGATTATCAATCTTGCACCGGCAGACAAGAAAAAAGAAGGTTCCTGCTTTGATTTGCCTATAGCGGTGGGCATACTTGCCGCACAGGGGCTGGTTCCGCTTGACTGCGTGTCAGAATATTCTTTTATTGGAGAGCTGGCTCTCGACGGTACATTAAGGCCGGTTAACGGCGTGCTTCCTATGGCTATACGGCTCTCGGAGCTGAAGTCTCATAAGAAGTTGCTGTTGCCGGCAGAAAATGCACTTGAGGCATCTATCATACATGGCATAGAAGTATATCCCGCAAGAAGTCTTGCAGAATGCATGATGTTTCTTTCCGGAAAAGAAAAGATTGAACCGGTTGTATGTGACGTAGAAAAATTATTTGAATCCCAACGGAAACATACGCTTGACTTCAAAGATGTGAAGGGGCAGGCATATGCGAAAAGGGCGATAGAGGTTGCGGTTGCCGGTGCGCATAATATAATCATGGTGGGTTCCCCCGGAGCCGGCAAGACGATGCTCGCTTCGAGAATACCTTCCATACTGCCCGCACTGACGCTATCCGAGGCGCTTGAGATAACGCGTATACATTCTGTTGCCGGCATGTTAAAAGAGGGGCTTATCACCGAACGGCCTTTCAGGGCGCCTCATCATACTGTATCTGACGTTGCTTTGGTCGGCGGGGGGAATATCCCCAAGCCGGGCGAGGTCAGCCTTGCGCACAACGGGGTGCTCTTTCTTGATGAACTGCCGGAGTTTCACAGGGACGTTCTGGAGGTTTTGAGACAGCCTCTTGAAGACGGGAAGGTCAGTATCTCGAGAGCAAGAGGAAGAACATCTTTTCCTGCGAAGTTCCTCATGGTAGCCTCAATGAACCCTTGTTACTGCGGGTGGTACGGCGATACCGGCAGGCGGTGCAACTGTACGCTTGCCCAGATATTAAAGTACAGGAAGAAGATATCCGGACCTCTGCTTGACAGGATAGACATACATATAGAGGTACCGAGCCTGCCTGCTGGACTTCTGTTGAAAGATCGCGAGGAGGAACCGTCCGAGTCGATAAGAGAGCGCGTGGAGAAAGCAAGGAATATACAGCAGAATAGATTTGAGGGAACGGGGACTTTTTTCAATGGGCACATGGGCACCTCGCAGATAAAAAAGCACTGCTTCCTTGATGATGAATGCAAGGAGTTAATCAAGACCGCCCTTGATAAGACCCAGTTATCGGCCCGCGCCTACGATAAGATACGCAAGGTAGCCCGTACTATAGCCGACCTTGACAACTCCGATGCCATCCGGCCGCAGCACCTCGCAGAAGCCATCCAGTACCGCAGTCTTGACCGTGAGATGATGTGACGTTACGTCGCCGGAAGCCGTGGCTGGTAGACTGGTCAAAACCTGCAGACGATTTACCGGAGACCGCCATACCTGTCGATAAAAATGAAGCCGACTGATAAGGTAATGAAAGGCTTTATTTTTTTCGCAAATACACCATAAGCACGGCGATAGCGGCAGGCGTGATGCCCGAAATCCTCCCAGCCTGTCCGAGTGTCATCGGACGGAAGGCGGAGAGCTTCTCCCGTATCTCAAGTGAAAGTCCTGGTATCCCGTTGTAATCCACGTCTTTCGGGATTTTAATTTTCTCAAGGTTTCTGAAATATCTTATTTCGGTGAGCATCCGCTCCACGTATGGAGCATATTTTACTTCTATCTCTGTTTCTTTAAGAACTTCCTCGGGGTAGTCCCTGCTCAGTTTTAGTTCCTTGATTTTCATGCCGGGTTTCTTGAGGAATTCAAAAGAAGTGATTTTACCGTCATGAACCGGAATTTTCGTGTTTTTCAATTCATGCAGAAGTTGGTCGATATGCGTTTTTTTCAATCTCGTTTTTTCCCATTCGTCACTGGTAACGAGGCCAGCTTTATAACCAATCTCCCGCAGGCGCAGGTCGGCGTTATCTTCTCTAAGCATCAGCCTGTACTCGACTCTTGAGGTGAACATGCGGTATGGTTCTCTTGTGCCTTTCGTGGTAAGGTCGTCTATCAGCACGCCTGCGTAGCTGGTTGCCCTGTCAAGAATAAGAGGTTTCTTCCTTGCGACTTTCAGGGCGGCGTTCATTCCTGCAAGAAGTCCCTGTATTGCGGCTTCTTCGTAACCGGTTGTGCCGTTTATCTGTCCTGCAAGGAAAAGGTTTTCTATCCTTTTTGTCTCCAGCGTGGGAAAGACCTGGGTTGGTTCGACTACGTCATGTTCTATGCCGTAGCCATAGCGTTTTATCCTGACATTTTCCAGACCTTCAATTGTGCGTATGAATTCGTCTTGAATATCTGCAGGAAGGCTGGTGGATATGCCGTTGGGGTAGTAAGTGTTTGTTTCAAGACCTTCCGGTTCAAGAAATACATGATGTCTTTCGTGATGCGGGAATTTGACTAACTTGTCTTCGAGAGAAGGACAATACCTGACGCCGGTTCCCGTGATTGCTCCGGTAAAGAGCGGGGAACGGTCAAGATTGTTCCTGATGATTGCATGAGTTTTTTCGTTTGTATAGGTAACATAGCACGCTACCTGCTCTGTTTCTATTTTTTCCGTTGAAAAAGAAAAAGGCGCGGGCGGGTTGTCGCCATGCTGTTCTTTCAGTTTTGAGAAGTCTATCGTTTTTCCGTCAAGCCGCGCGCATGTACCGGTTTTAAACCGCAATATTTCGAATCCGAGCTCATTCAGGCATCCTGACAGGAGCTTGCTTGCCTGTTTGTCTTCTATCCTTCCCGCTGAGAACCGTTCCATTCCCAGATGTATGGTTCCGTTCAGGAACGTGCCCGGCGTCAATATTACGGTTTTGCCGAAAATTTTTTCTCTACAGTCAATCTCAACGCCTTTTACAGATTGTTTTTCTACCAGCAGGGCGGTTACTTTCCCTTCGACAATGGTGATTTCCGGTTGTCTGTTCATGCAGTTCTGTATGTGTCCAGCGTACCTTTTTCTGTCTACCTGCGCTCTGGATGACCATACCGCGGGTCCTTTGGAGCTGTTGAGTATCCTGAACTGAATGCCCGATGCGTCTGTCGCTTTTCCCATCTCCCCGCCGAGC
>JAKJFI010000113.1 GCA_022704985.1 Candidatus Omnitrophota bacterium
GCGGGAAATGCAACGAGTCGCTTCTTTACACGTTCAACCTGGGCTACGCGTATCAAGAGAAGGAAGACCTTCTGCAGATAGAGATAAACCATTCACTTCTCTTCGGAGCGGGGTTGACGTACATATTCCCCAACATGGCGACGTTTATCAGCGGTGAAATATACGGCAGGAGCGAAGAGCTGTTCAATTTCAAGGCGGAGGAGACACCTGTGGAAGCTATCGTATCCCTCGGCTACAAGGGTGATGCGGCAAGCGTACTGCTGGGCGGTGGTATCGGTCTGGTCAATGGCTACGGCGCCAGCGACTGGAGGTTCTTCACCGGCATGCGTTTCGGTATATGAGATAACAATCCCCCTCATTTTGTTTCTATTCCCGCAAGGGGGAGGATGGGAAATGAGGGGGATTCTCTTAACGGGAGCGGCTGACCATGAAATACTATAAGAAATTTCTATCTGCCTTACCATTCCTTTTTGCCCTCTCGCTTTTTTCCGGCAATGTCCCCTGTAAAGACTATGTTGAGGGCGAGGTTCTTGTCAGGTTCAAGGAGCACGTTACCGGAGCGCAGAATAAAGAAACAGTCCGTTCCCTTAATCTTTCCGTCCACAGAAAATTCAAAGTTGTCAAAAACCTCTATCATTTCAAACTTCCGGTCGGAACCGGCGTCATGCAGGCGGTGCAGGAACTTTCCGCCGACCCTGATGTTCTCTATGCCGAGCCTAACTATATTTACCATGCACTGGATGTCCCTAACGACCCCGGCTATGATTCCCAGTGGGGTCTGCCAAAAATAAACGCTCCCGCCGCATGGGAAACAAACAAGGGAAGCAGCGACGTTATAATTGCCGTTATTGATACCGGCGTTGACTACAAACATCCGGACCTCGCGGCAAATATGTGGGTCAATCAGGCGGAGTATGAAGGTGTTCCGGAGGTTGACGACGATGGAAACGGCATCGTGGATGACATATACGGTGCCAGTTGGATAGATGGTACTGTAAACAGCGACCCCATGGATGATAACAGCCATGGCACCCATTGCGCCGGAATTATGGGAGCGGTCGGCGACAACGGAATCGGCATTTGCGGGGTGAACTGGAATGTCAGGATTATGGCGTTGAAGTTTCTTGATAATTCAGGACATGGGACGATAGCGGATGCTATTAAATGCATAGAATATGTTATTGAACGCCATGACGATTATTCTGAAAACATTGTAGCGTTGAGCAATTCATGGGGAGGGTTTAATTACAGCCAGAATTTGTACAGTGTAATCGAGCAGTTGAATAGCAGAAATATTCTTTTCGTTGCCGCGGCAGGCAACGAAGGAAATGACGCTGACGTAATTCCGATGTATCCCGCCGCTTATGCCCTGCCAAACATTATATCCGTCGCAAATAGCAATCAGAATGATAATCGTTCTTCTTTTTCAAACTACGGCAAGTATTCCGTTGACATAGCCTCGCCGGGCAGTAGCATATACAGCACTATCCCGACCGACCCTGAAAATCCTAACGAAGGAAGATATGGCTACAAAAGTGGCACATCTATGGCGACGCCTTTCGTATCGGGCGCGGCAGGTATTCTTTCGGCAAGAACAGGCGTGAGCGATTACACGCAGTTGAAGGAATGGATTCTTAAAGGGGCGACCCGTCTTCACCAGTGGACAAATCTAACTGTGACAGGTGGCAGGTTGAATCTTGCCGAGTCCCTGCGCGTAGCGGAGCTACCGGCGGAGACACAGCCGGTAACGGATTTTACGGCGTCACGGGAACCATCTACCGGTTACGTCAATCTCTCATGGAGTTTTCCGGCAAACGCGGAAGGTGTTGTCATTAGGCGTGGCACTTCCGCATATCCTGCGAGGTGGGATGAAGGCACTGGAATCTACAACGGTACAGGGGTGTCTTTTACTGACGAGACCGCTCTGGCAGGTACCGTATATTACTATTCCTGCTGGGCCTATTATGGACAGCAGATAGGAGAAGAAAATGCTTCTGCCGCCGTATATGCCTATACCAATTCTCCACCTATAAAGCCGGAGTGTGTGCTCCCGATTGACGGCGCCGAAGATATGAAACTGCCCTTTTCGCTGACCGCAACCGATTTTTCCGACCCTGATAATGATACTCATCAATCGAGCAGGTGGCAGGTTTCAATTGACGATGCGTTTGAGTACGCCTCTATTGACAGAACAACTCCCGGAACCACGAGCACGATGTTGGACCGTGGTGCGCTTGTTTCAAACACAACTTACTACTGGCGCGTTCAATACCGGGACAGCGCCGGCGACTGGAGCGAGTGGTCGGATGCGCAGGAGTTTACTACTGAAACATCTTCTGGCGGCGGTGGCGGGGGCTGTTTTATTGCGACCGCGGCTTTCGGTTCTCCGTTTGAGCGCCACGTGCAGGTGTTCCGCGAGTTCAGGGACAGGCGTCTGCTGACAAACTTTGCAGGACGGGCTTTCGTGAGATGGTACTACAGGCACAGCCCTGCCTGCGCCGCCATCATCTCCCGCAACAGAGCGCTGAGGTGCGCGGCAAGGACAGCTCTCATGCCTCTGTATGTTTGTATTCGGTTCCTTCTATGACGAGGATATGTTTCCAGCCGTCGTACAGGAAGCTCGCCAGTAAAATAAATCCCAGTATCGTTGTTGCATAAGCAGTCGTTATCAGCCACGCCCAGATATATTTCCTTTGAGAAATGCCACAGCAACATAAGAAAGTCGTGATGCTGGAAACGAAGGTGTTGGCGAAGGGGAAATATGGTGAGGGTGAATTGATTTTGCCGCGCTTCTGAAAATATGTTATATTAACGCACTAATTATCTCATGCAAACGAAAACCATGAAAATGAAGAAAATCTATCTTATCGGCGACAGCATCTCAATCCATTACGGGCCCTATCTGGAAAAGCACCTGAAGGGATTCATGTCCTATGGCCGCAAGGAGGGGATAGAACAGTCCCTGCAGAATCTTGATATCTCTCAGGGAGCCAATGGCGGAGACTCCTCCAATGTCTTGAACTTTCTTGAATACAAGCTGAAATCCAGGGGCATTGAAGCGGATGTGCTTCTTGTTAATTGCGGACTGCACGACATCAAAACCGACCCCGTCAAACACACGAGACAGGTCGGCATTGAAAAGTACGAAGAGAACCTGAACGCTATTATTTCTATTGCCGGGAAGCTAAAAGTACGGCTTGTATGGGTGCGTACTACCCCCTGCGACGAGAATGTTCAC
>JAKJFI010000114.1 GCA_022704985.1 Candidatus Omnitrophota bacterium
GGCTCGTCCATCCGCACCATTCCGGGAAGCATGCGCGCTTCTTCTTTCCGTTCCTGTTCAATTCTTGCGATAGGCACCCTGAAGTCCGCAGTCTCTTCCTTGCCTTTGGTGTTGAAACTGTAGTAGGGGTCTATGCCGGAGATTTTCAGCGCGCGGCGCAGTGCCGCAGTCTCAAACCGCCTGCTGTTGTAGTATGTAAAGACCTGCTGGTTGTAGATGTTGATGCCGAGAGATTTTATCTTTTTTACCGCTTCAATGACGTCTGGCGTTATCTCGGAGGAATGTTCAACGTGGGTTACTATGCAGACCTCTCTTTTCCCCCATTGGTGGTATTTTTTCAGGAGTTTCAGAAATCCGGCGTTTATCCTGCAGGGCAGGGTGACCGGGGTTCTCGTGCCTATGCGTATTCTTTCCACGTGCGGCATCGCCGCTATCTTTTCAAAGAGGTGGTCGAGGTAGGCGTTGGTCAGGGTCAGCGGGTCTCCGCCGGTTACAAGAACCTCGGTGATGTGGGGGTTTTTGCGTATCCATTCAAGTGCTTTTTTTATCTTGTGTCCGGTTACGCCCGCTTCCTTAATGGTTTTTATCTCCCAGTTGCGCTGGCAGTAAACGCATATCTGCGGGCAGGACTCAAACGGTTTTATGATGAGTATCTGCGGGTATCTTCTCGTGATGCAGTCTATGGGGCTGGTGGATTTTTCGCCCATGAAGTCCATGTCCTGTCCCCTTTCCCTGTTTGCAACGACTGTTTTGCAGTAGTTGATGCCAGGCAGTACCTGTGCGCGTATCGCCCTGTCCGCCTCGACCCTGCCTTCTGCATTGAACAGGGACAGGTAATAGGGGGTAATCTGGAAAGGGATGCCGGTCTCTTTTGCGCATTCAAGACCTTCGAGTTCATTTTTGTCCAGTTTTACGAGTTCTTTCAGGGCAGGTATGTCATTGATGATGTGTTTGATGTGCCACTTGTAGTCTGTCCAGTCGTTTTCCCCTGCTTTGAAATATTCGAGAATGCGTTTTTTCGAAGATGTTCTCTTTTCAGTCAGCTGTTCATCCAACCCGTTGGGGTATTTTTTTACGGCGCTGTTTATCAGGGATGAATAGTCGTCAAGAACCTTTGACCGGAGAATGCCGGTTTTCCGGGTGTCTTTTGCAGAGGTTCTGGACGTACCTGAATACATGCCGGATTTCCCGTGGATGCCGTTGAAGAGATGCAGGAATTCCAGCAGGAATCCTTCCCCTGCACGGTCCTTTGTGTTTCCCGGGTTGCGTGCCAGTTCCCACAGCAGGTTCAGAGCGGAAAATCCGGTCAGGTGTTCGTTTTCGGCGCGAATGACGTTTTTAAATACTCGGATGCACTCCTTGGCGTTGTTTTTTTCCACAGGGTGTATCTGTTTGAGCGGTTCCCGGGCATGCGCCCTGAAAAGCGAGCGTTCGGCATGATAGATGTAGTTGAAAAGTCCGGTGCGCGCTTCTTTCAGAGTAGATGAACGGTGCAGTATTGTTTTTATCTCCGGCGCGGCGGCCCACATCTCCTCCAGCATCTGCGTCCCTGACAGGTTGAATATGTTTTTCATAGATTTTCATTATACCCGGCCTGTCCGGATTCCGAAAGGCGAAAGATTTTTTAATTGAAATATTCAGGTATGGGGTGTATCATAAGAGGAATTATTGAATTTCACTATTTGTCATTGCGAGGAATGAGACCCCTTCGACTTTTGTCTCGGGGCAGGCTCCGCAATCTCATATTAAGGTTGAGATTGCCGCGCCATAATACGGCTCGCAATGACGAAGAAAAAGGAGTTCAAATGTACGGGAAAAGGTTTCGGTATGATACTTCAGGCAGGTGGTTCAAGGGGAATACGCATATTCACAGCACTGTTTCCGACGGGGGCAAGAATTTCAAAGAACTGGCGGAGATGTATTCCTCTGTGGGATATGATTTTCTGTTCCGGACAGACCATTCGGTTGCTTCGGACGTGTCAAAGGATGCGGAAAAATACCCGCTTTTGTGGCTTGACGGCACGGAACTGGCAGGAACCGATGCCGCCGGCGCTTTTTTCCACGTTGTATGCCTGGGGTCTTTCAGCAATATTTCCGGCAAAGGCGAGGATTTTGTTGCTGATTTGAAAACGGTGCGCTCGCAGGGCGGTGTTACCATACTGGCGCATCCACACTGGTCGGGCAATTCTTTTGACGACTATGCACGATGGAAGTTTGATGGCGTGGAGGTATATAACCACGTTTGCCGCTGGCTCAACGGAAAGGGCAGCGGGCTGGTTCACTGGACTGATGCGCTTGAAAACAATCCGGAGGCGCTTGCTTTTTCGGTTGACGATGCGCATATCAGTTCCGGGCATCCGGGATGGAACGGGGGTTGGATTGTGATTAATGCGAAGGAATGTTCTGAAAAAGAGGTTATGGGGGCAATACGGCAGGGAAATTTCTATTCAAGCTGCGGACCGGAGATTCATTCTCTCACGCTTGACGGGCAGAAACTGCACATTGAGACATCTCCGGTTCAGTTTGTGCGGCTTGTTGGAAAAGATTCCCAGGGTGCCCGGATAGGCAATTTTGAGGGGAGGCTTATGACATCCGCCACTATGGAAGTTCCGGCCGACTGGCCCTTCGCATACCTTGAAATAGAGGATAACGCGGGACGGCAGGCCTGGACGAATAACCTGTTTACGGGCAAGGGTTGAGATTGAAGGAAAAAACAAACCTTCCCAATTCGTCATTGCGAGGAATGAGACCCTTCGACTTTTGTCTCGGGGCAGGCTCCGCAATCTCATATTAAGGTTGAGATTGCCGCGCACAATACGCTCGCAATGACAAGATGATTGGGAGAGTGGAGGAAAAATGAGATGGACCAGATATTTTATGCCGACTTCCAAGGAAGCGCCCAAAGATGCCGAAACTGTAAGCCATAAACTTATGTTCAGGGCGGGGCTGATAGACAAGGCGTCTTCGGGCGTCTATACCTACCTGCCTGCGGGCTACAGGGTTTTGAGGAAGGTTGAGGGCATTGTAAGGGATGAGATGAACAAGGCGGGAGCGGTGGAACTGCTCATGCCCGCCTTACAGCCGGCAAGTTTGTGGAAGGAGAGCGGGCGGCTGGACAAGATGGGCGAGGAGATGATACGGTTTACCGACCGGCAC
>JAKJFI010000115.1 GCA_022704985.1 Candidatus Omnitrophota bacterium
CATTTCGTATGCCATCGCAAACTGCCGCAGGTTGTTCATGCAGGTCGTCCTGCGCGCCCGTTCCCTCGCGGTTGCCAGCGCGGGAAGAAGCATTGCCGCAAGTGCGCCTATTATCGCCACAACCACGAGAATTTCCATTAATGTGAAACCCGAACGCATTACCCTTTTATTCATTCTCCCCTCCCTCAGCCACCTGAAATACCCATTGCCAGTTTTATCAGGGGCATAAAAAGCGATATAACAATGAACCCTACTATGCCGCCCATGAAAACTATGAGAAGCGGCTCTATCATGGAAGTCATTGCCGCAACCGCGGCGTCGACCTCGGCTTCATATGCCTCCGCTATCTTTTCAAGCATGGCGTCCATCTGTCCGGTTTCTTCGCCTACGGCAATCATGTTGGTTACCATTGAAGGAAAAACCTTTGCCCTCAACATCGGTCCCGCAATGCCTTCCCCTTCCCTGACCCTGTTTCTCACCTCGTTTATGCCTTTTGAAACCACCTCGTTGCCGGTGGTATCCCTGACTATCTGCAGGGACTGCAATATCGGAACACCGCTGGTTATCAATGTTGCAAACGTCCTTGCAAACCTTGCAACTATTGTCTTGGATATAACAGGGCCGAAAACAGGCGCCCTCATCTTGCCCATGTCAACGTAATACTTTGTAGCCTTTATCTTGTTGAGAATCTTGAAGAGAATAACCATCGCAACAAGAAATATTATAATAAGATAAAACTTCTGGGTCAGCAGAGTGGATATTTTCATCAACAGAAGGGTCGGACCCGGCAGGTCTCCAGCTTCCATATCCTCAAAAATCTGTATGAACGTAGGCACTATTTTTAACATGATGAACAACAGTATGCCCACGGTGACAACCGAAATAACCGCCGGATACGCCATTGCCGATTTTATCTTTCCCTTGAGTTTCGCCTCTTTCTCCATGAATTCCGCAAGCCTGTTCAAAACGGATTCCAAAGCTCCACCAGCTTCCCCCGCCTTCACCATGGACACGTATATTTTGGGAAAACTGGCCGGATGCTTTGCCAGCGCCTCGGAGAAAAGAGCACCGCTTTCAATGTCTTCCGACACCTTGCCCAGAACAGAGACAGCCGCTCCTTTCCGCTGTTCCTTCAACACACGCAAAGAACGAAGAAGCGGAAGCCCTGAACCTATGAGAGTTGCCAACTGCCTTGTGATTATCGTCAATTCTTTCGTTTTTATCTTCTGCGGTCCGAATGAAAGATTTATCTGCATCCCCTGGGACTTCCCCTTCTTTTTACCGGCAGTTTTCGCCGCGGCAGGGGATTTTTCTTTGGGAGTTTTTGCGGCGACTGCCTTCGCCGGAGCGATGCCGGTAACGAAGTATCCCATTCCCTTAAGTTTGGATACCGCTTCCTGCATCTGCCCGGCTTCTATCGTCCCGGTTATGGGCTTGCCGCCCGATTCCATCGCACTGTACTGAAATTGTCCCATAATCCTTCTCTCATCCCCCTCACCCTAATCCTCTCCCCCAAAGGAGAGGTATGCAGAGAAAGGGCTAGTAGCCGTGTATTTCCTTGGCCACTTCCTCTATAGATGTTATACCCTCATTTATCTTGTCAAGTCCATCCTTAAGCAAAGTTTTCATCCCGCAGTCCTCTATGGCAATCTTTCTTATGTCTCCGAGCGTCTTTCCCTGGATAACCGCTTCCCAGAAAAGTTCGGTCGGGACGAGTATCTCGAACAGAGCAATCCGCCCTTTATACCCGCTTCTGCAGAACGCACAACCCTTGGGCTTGTAAAATTTCATCCCCTCCGCTTCTTCCGCGGGAAGGCTTATCTCCAGCAGTTCGCTCTTCGACGGCCGGTACTCTTCCCTGCATCGCGGGCATAAAACCCTCAACAGACGTTGTGCAATAACCCCCGCTATGGTCGAAGACAGGAGAAACGGCTCAATCTTCATGTCTATGAGTCTCATGATGGTACTCGGGGCATCGTTGGTATGCAGTGTGCTCAACACCAGGTGTCCGGTAAGCGACGACTGTATCGCCATCTGTGCGGTGTCAAAGTCCCTGACCTCTCCCACCAGGATAATATCCGGGTCCTGACGAAGAATGCTCCTGAGGCACTTCGCAAAAGTCAGTCCGATTTTTTCTCTTATCGGCACCTGTATCGCGCCTTCCAGCATGTATTCAACGGGGTCTTCGGTGGTAATAACCTTGACGTCGGGAGTGTTGAGTTTTCTCAGTATGGCGTAGAGACTCGTTGTTTTGCCGCACCCCGTGGGCCCTGTGGCAAGCACTATACCGTTGGGCTTGGTTGTAATATTGTCCACCTTTTTCATATTTTCACCGACTATCCCCAGATTTTCCAGTTCAAAAATCGTTTTCGCCCTGTCAAGAACCCTGATGGCAAGGCACTCCCCGAAAACAGTAGGCACCGTATTGATACGAAGGTCTACGGCCCTTCCCATCATTGACAGTTCTATTCTTCCGTCCTGCGGCAGGCGCCTTTCCGCAATGTCCATGCCGGCCATAATTTTGAACCTGCAAAACAGCGCAAAAGAAAGCCCTTTCGGCGGGTGAACAAGGTCGTACAAGACACCGTCGACTCTGTACCTTACGCGAAAATCGTCGGCAAACGGCTCCAGATGCACGTCGGAAGCGTTGTCCCTTACCGTTTGCAGGAGTATCAGGTCGAAAAGTTTAACCACCGGAGGAAGCGAGGCTATTTCTTCAAGCGAGGTAATCGTTGCATATTCACCCTGGTTTGCAATCGCATCCAGTTCATCCATTTCTTCAACGTCCTGCGCAAGCCACTTTATCAGGTCGTCTATGGTCTCTATTTCCTTGCCGTAATGTGTTTCTATCGCCTGCCTTATGTCCTCTTCGTCGGCAAGAACCATTTTCGTTTTGTATCCGAGGATAAAAGAGATGTCGTCCTGTATGTTCAGACTCAAAGTGTCTCCTACCGCGAGCGTAAGGAGATTTCTTTCCAGTTTGATGGGAACCGCATTGTATGTCTTGGCAAGGGCGGAAGGAAAAACCTCCACACCCTTCTTATCTATTACGGTATTCTTCAGGTCTATGATTTCGATTCCGGACTGTATGCTGAGAACCCTTTTAAGTTCTTTCTCGTCTACGTACCCGAGGTCGACCAGAATCCTTCCGA
>JAKJFI010000116.1 GCA_022704985.1 Candidatus Omnitrophota bacterium
TCAAGATATACCGTGTCTCCGTCAATCGTCACGTTCAACAGCACCGCTGTTTCAGAAACCGCGTTGGTCAGCCCCGCCTCTTTTTCCTTTTCGGTTAAACCTTTCAGCAGGCTGTCCATTGCCAGCCGTATCTTCTCTTCAACAATCTTTGTACGCTCAATTTCCCGGCGCATGGGTACGAGATAGGACTTTCCCGCTTCCGGGTCGTAATCAATGAAATATACAAACACACCGGTCTCGCCGGTCCTGCGATTCCTGTTCTTGATAACCAACAGAGAGCCCGCCATAATAATCAACACGGCGAGCAAGACGCATATTATGACCTTTTGTCTCTTATCCATTTTGTTTTTCAGGTATTGCTATATTTTACTTATAATTGCGTTTTACGTCAACCTGACTTTTCCCCCTTTTGAACATTATTCATGTTATTGCATGATAGTTGCAATACTCAGGCAACGCATAGTTGCTTGAAGCAGTCCTGCGGCACCGAAGTTATATCTCGCATATGATACCGGTTTTAAGGAAGACTATGAATCTCTTTATCCGGGAAATATCCGGGAAGATTTTCCTGGCCGCCTTCTCGTATATATCCATCTGCTGTCTGTGGCGTTCGGGGTCGTCGCCATCCAGCTTATAATCATATATCAGGCAAAGGTTTTTTTTCCTGTGAATGATGGCCCTGTCAATGGCACCGGTATAGACCGTGCCCCGTTCCACTTCGATTATGAATGGCAGTTCCGAAAAACCTTCTGTTTCCGGCAGTCTTTCGATAACCGACTTGAGCTCTGGTTTTTTTTCAAGATTTTCATAAACAGCGATAAGAACTTTCTCTATCTTGCTGACGTCGAGCAGGCCGGTTTTGAACAGGTAGAAACGCATTCTCTTTTCATACTCCCTTCTGTCCAGTCTTATCCTGCCTTCGGACAGGTCGCACATCAGCTTGTGCGCCGTATTCCCGGCAACGGTCATATCGAAACGGTAGCAGTCCCGCTCCTTCTCGCGCGTATAAGAGGTAAGCACAGGAAATTTTCTTTCAGCGGCAACTCCCTCTGGCTCTCCTTTCGTCGCAGGAGTAATCCGTTTATCTGCTCCCGCATGAGCAACTGCGGACACCCCCGATACAGGGAATGCAGTTTCAAACTTCTTGAGACGGTTAAGCCACAAACAACTGTCGGAGCCCCGCTTGTTCTTGACACCTGAAACGAAAAGGTACTGCCGCGCCCGCGTAAGGGCAACGTACAGCACCCTGTCCTCTTCTTCCTCAAGCATGTTCTTGTAAGAATCCCTGGATTTTTTATCCGCTTCGCTTTTCAGTGTAAAGCTGTATGGAAATTCCACTCCCGGCGTACGCCTGTAGATAATCTCATCCCTAAGGACAACCTTCCCGTCTTCAGCGTTTATCAGGAACACCGCGGGGAACTCCATCCCCTTTGCATTGTGCACAGTCTGAATCTTCACCGCATCCTGATGCTCCGAGAAAATGTCCGCCTTTGGCTCTTCGGAAGAAAGCGCCGCGGTTCTCAAGTTCCCCGATACCTGGTAGAGCGGCAGGTCCTCCCACTCCTGGAGCATCAGAAGAAACTTTTCGGTATTGGCTTTCTGCTGAGTACTCAATCCATCCCAGTAGTCCGTCTCTTCCAGTATGGATTCGACGGTCATGGTCAGTTCCTCTGAAGAAAGCATCCCTCTCCATATGCCAACCTGTTCAGGGGAAATCCTGTATACGGAATTGCGGAGGTTCCACATGGACAGCGTGTCCGTGGGGTCGGCAATCGAAAAAACGAGAGAGAGCAAGAATATTATCTCCGGCTCGCTATAGAACCCGATACCTCCGAGGATGACGAACGGAATACCGGATTCCTTCAGTTGCTGTTCCAGCAGAAGGAAATTGCCGCCCGCCCTTTTCCTCATGAGTATCGCGATATCACTGAATTCAACTGAACGTATTTTCCCCGTTTTCTTGTCCCATACCGGCTCTTTCTGCCTGACGAGCTCAAGTATTTTTCCGAGAACCCACCGGTATTCTTCCTTTTTCGCATCCGGATTTTCTTTACCGTCCGGCAGGTTAATCTCTATCCTGCAAGGAACCCTTTTCTCCTTCCCTGAAGAAAGCCGCTGTTCTGTCCACGGATAGGTATCTCCGAAGACGTTGTTGACAAACTCAAGTATCTCAGGCTCGCTCCTGTAGTTACGCAGAAGTTTCTCCTCCAAACAGTAATCGCTCAATACGGACCTCGCATCGTCAAAAACCCCTCCCTCGGCTCCTCGGAACTTATATATTGACTGCTTCCTGTCTCCCACAAGAAAAAGCCCGTAAGACTCCCCCTTCTCCGCTTTCGCCCCGTAACCGGAGAGCCACTCCTCAACGAGTTTGTGGATTATTTCCCACTGGAGAATATTGGTATCCTGGAACTCGTCCACAAATATGTAGTTGTTCTTCTCGTCAAAGTCTTCGAGTATAGTGAGCGATTCCGGAAATTCCGCAAGCATCCGGTATGTCATTATCTCAAGGTCATTGAAATCCACCATTGAAAGGTCTTTCTTTAGCCTGGAATGAACTCCGGATATTCGCTGAGAAAGCCTGTATATCTCTTCCGAAAAAAGCCCTTCCGGGGCACCTGCGGTTGCATACGGATGACATTTTCTTACGGCAAAGAGAAGGTTCTTGAGGGAATTCAGCTTGAAATCCTTGAGCACAGAGAGCATGTCTGCAGCATCCCTGCTGTTCAGGAAGGTGTAGAACGCCCTGTAATAGAGCAGGTCGCTCTGGCCTTCGTCTATGACAGTGAAAAATGGATCCATGCCGGTATAGAATGCGAACCTTTTCAGCATGATGCGGCAAAAGGAGTGTATTGTGGATATCCGCAGTTTGAGCATTGCGTTTTCAGCGTCAACCTTCCCTGTCTCCGTAAGTCCCGGGTATATATCCGCATATATCTTTTCAAGAATCCTCAGCTTCATCTCCACCGCGGCCTTCTCGGAAAAGGTGACCGCGAGTATCCTGTGCATCATCGCGGCGGGATTCTCCCTGTCAAGGATGCCGGTAAACTCCCTCGTTATGCGGCTTGTCTTGCCGGTGCCGGCGGACGCCTCGAGCACCACCGTGCCCGGTGGTAGCGGAGCCGAGACGTCGAACTCAAGGGGAGTG
>JAKJFI010000117.1 GCA_022704985.1 Candidatus Omnitrophota bacterium
TCGTACAGCAAATATCTTGAAAAAATCCTCTGGACCGTTTACCAGCGAAAACCGGAGAATTACGAGAAACTCGTGGCAATAAGGGGAGTCGGACCGAAAACTATGAGGGCACTGAGCCTGGTATCCTAGGTAATTTACGGCGCCGAACCTTCTTACAAGGACCCCGCAAGATATTCTTTCGCCCACGGAGGAAAAGACGGAACACCCTACCCTGTCAACAGGAAGACATACGACGCAAGCATAGTTTTCTTCAGAGAGATTGTGAGGAGGATGCGCCTCTCCCCTCTTGAGAAAAACAAACTTCTGAAGAAACTCTCAGACTGACGTCAATACGACCTGAACGCGCATCTTCTACGAAATGTTTATCTGGAAGGAGGTTTTTGAAAAAACACTTTCACGCCCACATTGACATTGAGTGCGCAACGAAGAAATATCTTTTTTGCCACGACAATTTTCCCCGCCGCTCTTGCATGGAAAAACTCTTTGCAAGTATAATTAACAGAAAACAAGAGATGCCTTGCAAATGAAAAAAATCTTCTTAACGGTTATGTTCTTCGTTGCGGCTACAGCCGGATTCGCAAAAGAGAAACTTGTCATTATTTCCCCGCACTGGGAAGGCGTCAGGATAGAACTTTCCCGTGCGTTCAAAGAATGGCACATAAAGGAATTCGGTTCTGAAGCGGAGATTGAATGGATTGACCAGGGCGGGGCGTCCGACAACCTGAAATTCGTGGAATCCCTGTACAGGAAAAATCCGGATGGTATAGGCATAGACATGTTTTTCGGCGGAGGCATAAGCCCTTACATCACACTGAAGGAACAGTCCCTGCTTGAACGTTACAGGATATCGCGTGAACTGCTGAAGAAAATTCCGGCGTATTGTGCCGGTGTTCCGAATTACGACAGGGACTTTTACTGGTATGGAGTCGTGCTGAGCGGATTCGGAATACTGTATAACAAGAGAGTCCTCAAGTTCCTCTCCCTGCCAGAGCCGACTGACTGGGAATCTCTGGGAGACGGGATGTATTATACCTGGGTTGGAAACGGCGACCCCCGGCATAGCGGTAGTTTGCACATGATGTATGAAATCATTCTGCAGGCATACGGATGGAGAAAAGGATGGGAGATAATCTTCGCCATGGCAGGCAACACAAGAAACTTCTCGTCAAGCGCTTCAGCCGTCGCAAAGAACACTTCCTCAGGAGAAGTCGCGGTTTCTCTCTGCATCGATTCCTACGCCCTCGCCCAGATAGAGGTAAACGGCGCGGAAAACATGGGTTTCGTATTCCCTGAAAACCTGACTGTTATCAATCCGGATGCCATTGCGATACTCAAGGGCGCTCCCAACCTTAAAACGGCCAGGCGCTTTATCGACTACCTTTTCTCTTACGATGGACAACTCCTATGGATGCAGAAAAAGGGGAAACCAGGAGGCCCATCGGAATATTCCCTCAACAGATTCAGCATAAGACCTGACATTTACGAACATCCCGAAATAAAGAACTCCTTTAACCCCTATAAAATGACCGGCACTATCCATTACAATTTCGACCTGGCGTCAAAAAGATGGGGACTCCTCAATGATATGCTGGGAGCGTTCATAATAGATCCTCACCGCAATCTCAGAGAAAACTGGGGTATAATAATAAAATCGAAAAACAAAGACTTGCAGAGGAGCTTCTTCGAGATCCCGGTAGATGCGGGTCTCCAACGGTTTCTCTGGGAAAACTGGGCAGATCCCGTTTTCCGCAATTATCACATAAACCAGTGGCTTAATTTTTCCCTCAGGAAATTTGATTCACTAAAAAGGCAGGCGCAGATTTACAGATAATATGGATATTCTGGAACTTAAAGGCATCTCAAAGAAATTCGACAAGCAAGACGCTCTCAAAAACGTCACGTTCTCCGTGGAGGAAAATGAGATTTTCTTCATCCTGGGACCTTCGGGATGCGGGAAAACAACACTGTTAAGGATTATTACCGGTTTTACTTCCCCTGATACCGGAAGCATCATCCTTTCCGGCAGAGACATAACGCGCATCCCTCCCGCAAACAGAAACATAGGGATGGTATTCCAGAACTACGCCCTGTGGCCCCACCTGAACGTATGGCAGAACGTCTCCTACGGACTGGAAATCAAAAAGTTTCCACCGGAGATCATAAAAAACAAAACCGAGAGAGTCCTGCAGATAACAAAGCTTATACAGTTCAGGAACCAGTTTCCACCCAAACTATCCGGCGGACAGCAGCAGAGGGTCGCACTGGCAAGGGCCATTGTCACCGAACCACGCATTCTTCTTCTTGACGAACCGCTGAGCAATCTTGATACGAAACTGCGCGAAGAGATGCGCGGAGAAATCAAGAGGATCCAACAAGAAACGAAAATTACGATGATTTACGTCACCCATGACCAGAAAGAAGCCATGGCTATGGGAACGAAGATTGCAGTGATGAATGAGGGCAGGATTGTTCAGATTGGAACACCCTTCCGGCTTTATTCGGAACCGGCGGATAAATTCATAGCGTCTTTTCTCGGAGACATAAACATTTTCAGGGCACTGGTCACGGAGGTCGGCGAAAAACACATTGAGATGATGACCACAGAAGGAAAATTCATCGCAGAAAGAAAAAGCGGGGTTGAAACAGGACATGAAATTGAAATTGGATTCAGGCCGGAAAATGTCATTTACGGTCAGCGGGCAAACATCATAACGGGAAAAATCATGGAGATTGAATACCTCGGGGAAACGGTGAAAGTTGGCATAAAGACGGAAAACGGCAACAATTTTGTCCTCCGCATGTTTTCCGGGGAACTGAAAAATCTGAAATCGGAAGACAATATTTCATTCTCCGTGGCGCCGGATGATTTAATACTATTTAACTGACAATGAATACCAAAAGAATATATATTTTCTGCTTTGCCTTTCTTCTATATTTCCTTGCATACCCTCTCCTGCATATACTCTCGCAGAGCTTCATAGTCAACGACCGCCCTACACTTGACATATTCAGGAACGCTCTTGGAAATTACGTTATTAGAAGAGCCGTTATGAACAGTTTTATTCTCGGGATACTGGTTGTCATATCCACAACAGCGATAGGATTCCCGCTTGCACTTGCCTTCGCCAGGT
>JAKJFI010000118.1 GCA_022704985.1 Candidatus Omnitrophota bacterium
GGGCTGTCGTCGGAGAAAAAGAAGGGATGCAGGGAAGGGACGGAAGGTACTATAAGGCCGTACTTATCGGAGAAGGCGCGCTCGATTATGAAAGGATACTGAAGGCGATGCATAATGCGGGCTACGAGGGTTACGTGGATTTTGAATACGAAGGCAATGAATACACCCCTGAGGAAGCAATGAGGAAGGGACTTGCATACCTGAAAAATATAATGCAGACTCTGCGCTGAACGGTTCCTTTCCGCAGAAGGCTTGCTGAAGGGAATGAAAAATACACTGGAGAGGGCAATGAAATCAGAAAAGCTTTTGATTGGCTGGGCGGGCAGGAACATTACGCCGGGCAGGCCGGTAAACCTTTTCGGGCAGTTTCAGAAAAGAATTTCAAAAGAGGTCAAAGACCCCGTTACCGCGACCGTCCTTATTTTGGGAACCGCAAACGATTATGCAATAATGGTTTCCTGCGATACCTGCATAATCAACAGGGACATACGCGAACGGTGCAGAAACGAGATAAAAAGAATGACCCCGGAGATAGATGCGGACATGATTATTCTCAATGCCACGCATACGCATACTGCGCCTGGCATGATAGAAGGCGTCTATCCTCCGGAGCCGGAAGATGTGATGTCCCCGTCGGAATATGCGGAGTTTTTTTCCGGAAGGGTTGCCGAAGCGGTTGGCGAAGCATGGAACAACCGGAAAGAGGGCGGCGTGAGTTGGGCATACGGACATGCCGTAGTCGGGCACAACAGGCGTACAGTCTATTTTGACGCCATTGCTGAAAGGCCGGGAAATGAAAAACGGGCGGGCAGGATAATAGACGGGAGTTGTAAAATGTACGGGGCCACCGGCGACCCGAATTTCAGCCACATGGAAGGTTATGTCGACCACAGCGTTGAAACTCTCTTTACCTGGGACAAGAACAAGAACCTTACGGGTATGCTCATAAACCTTGCATGTCCCGCCCAGGAAACCGAAAGCGCTTCATACATCTCGGCGGATTTCTGGCATGACATAAGGACAACTATACGCGGACGATTAGGCAAAGGACTGTACGTACTGCCGCAGTGCAGTGCCGCCGGAGACCAGTCCCCGCACCGGTTGTTATACAGAAAAGCGGAAGAGCGGATGCTGGAACTGCGCGGTACAGACATGCGGCAGGAGATAGGGCGCAGGGTCGCCGACTCGGTGGAAGAGGTTCTGCCTTATGCGGAGAAAGACATAAAAGAAAGCATTTCTTTTAAAAGCTTGTTTAGAAAACTTCAACTTCAAAAGCGCATTATAACGCCGGAGGAATTGGAATTCGTAAAAGAGGAACAGGCGGAACTTGAAAAGTGGAATCCGGAAGACGCCTCCGAACAATCCGTGAAATTCATGAGTATGAACCGCTGCAGGAACGTGATTCAAAAATACGAGACGCAAAAAAAACAGCCGTATTCCGAGGAGGAACTGCACGCGGTGCGGCTGGGCGATATTGCATTCGCCGCAAACAGGTTTGAACTTTTCCTGGACTACGGCCTGCGGATTAAGGCGCGCAGTCCGTTTCTCCAGACTTTTATTGTCCAACTTGCGGCAGGCTCCGGGCTCAAAGGCGGAACATACCTGCCGACCGAAAGGGCTGTCGCAGGCAAGGGCTACAGCAGTAACGCCTACGATAACGAGGTGAGCCCGGAAGGCGGTCAGCAGCTCGTTGAAGAAACGCTCAAAACACTGAACGAGATGTATGAAGAACAATAGCCGGCAAACTGTATACAGGGAATCGACTCTGTCCAACACATGAAGATTGAAATTTTCCCCGGGGGATGGAAACTTGTTGCAGGCGCTTACCGTGTTACTCTCTTAAAGGACAGGGGGTTTCTGCTCCTTGAAGGGGACAGGGAATTTTATTATGGCATGGGTCTTTTGAGCGCGGTTGACGCTCCCGGAAAGACAGACTGCTCAACACGCCTGCCGGCAGTGGGAATACCGGTGCGGACCGCGGAAGGTTTCAAACTTACAATATCCGCCGGTTCAAATATCTGGAAAAGAAAAAAACACCATTATCTCTTCCGCGATGAGCGCATTGATTACTGGACGGAACTGGAAGGAGACTCCTCCGTAGAGAGGGTCTATTATTTCCGCGGTACTCTCGGTACCAAAGAACTTGCATCGGTTCCGGGCTTCACGCAGGTTTTTTCGCCCCAGCCGAATTTCCTGGAGAAACAGGAGTTCCACGTTTCCGAGTACACTTCCATCGGTGCAGGCAATGACCGGCGTGTTATAGATACAGTGCGCGGGTTTGGATTGCACGGCGCCCCGCTGTGCTTTGTTTTCCATGACGGAGACAGTGCGCCGTTTCTATCCGCGGGGATTCTTTGCAGACCTGGAGAGTACTCTTTCCATGCCTTTGAACTCAACTATCTATCCGATACCGCACGCGCCCGTGCGGAAGAGCCTGTCGTTGGCACGCAGGCGTTTTCACTGGCGTATCACGGGCATCTGAAGGTGAATGGCAAATGGTCCTCTCCGGTTCTGACACTGCAGTTTGCCAGAAGCCGGTTTTCCGCCGTTGAACGGTACGTGCGCACGCTTGAGAAATACGGCGGAACTTTGCCCCGTATCCGTCCGTATCCTCGCTGGACATCCAGGCCGGTGTACTGCACGTGGCATGACCAGGTGGCCTCCGGCTGGAAAAACTTTTATGCAAAACACCGTACCGTCGGCGAAGGAAGAAAAGTTGTGGATTTTTGTTTTAAAGAGTGCACCCAATATAATTGTGAGCGGTGGCTTGCCATCCTGGAGAAGAACGGAATCCGTCCCGGAACGCTCATTATAGATGCCGTCTGGCAGAAGCGGATAGGCGCTTGTTTTGTGGACAGGAGAAAATTTCCGTCATTGAGAGGATTTATAGATGAATGCCACGGCAGGGGAATGAAGGTGATACTGTGGATTGACGCATGGAACCGCGCCGGGATTCCGGACAATGAATGCCTCACCATAAATGGTAAGCCTGTTGCTGTTGACCCCACCAATCCGGCATACCGCGAACGCATGGCAGAATCGGTGCACCGCATGCTCTCGCCCGACAGGGACTGCTA
>JAKJFI010000119.1 GCA_022704985.1 Candidatus Omnitrophota bacterium
GGATGGGGATGCAATTCCCACCCACGTTGGGGCGAGGAGATTGAAGTTTTTGAATGGTTATTTTCTATTGGATACAAACGTTTTAACTATAACAAGATAAAAGAGACAAGGGATGTTTTGTCTATTCCTATCCCAAAATGAGAATTCTTTATGTGATACCTGAGATGGAAGTAGGGGGGACGGAGAAGCATCTTTATTATTTGGCGTCAGGGATGCGCGAAAAAGGGCACAGTGTAAAAATCGTCTGTGTGAAAAGCAGAGGAGTACTCGGAGACAGGATGTTCAAAGATGGATTTGACATTATAGCGTTGGGGGTAGCGCGTCCATATAACCCGGTTATCACGGCAAGACTGTGCGGGATATTGAAGGATTTCAGACCGGACGTTTTGCATACCTACCTTTTCGGATTTCACCTGCCTGCCGGCATGGCAGGACGGATGGCCGGTGCGCCGCTCGTAGTCTCCTCAAGAAGGCAGATTGCGCTGTGGAAGAAGTGGTATCACAGGCTTTTTGAGAATCTTGGGAATTTTTTTACCGATTATGTTATTGCGTGCTCTGAAGCAGTAAGAGACTTCACGCTGAAAGCCGAGCTGATACGTTCCTCCCGGGTGAAGGTTGTTTACAACGGGTTGCCGTTTCCCGAAGTGGAAAGAAGGTTTCCCAATACAAAGACTCTTGGGATGGTTGCGAATTTCTCACCGATAAAGGGGCACAGGTATGTTCTCGAAGCGGTAAGTCTCTTGGCGCAGGAATTCCCCGATATAAAAATAAAGTTTGCCGGTGAAGGCAAACTTCTTGAAGAAATGAAGGAAGTTGCAAGGTGTGCAGGCATTGAAGAAAGAGTCTTTTTTGAGGGAAGGATTGATGATGTTTTTGAATTCCTCAATGGAATAGACATATTTGTTTTCTCCTCTCTTGGCGAAGGACTGCCAAATGCCGTGCTGGAAGCGCTCTACATGGAAAGACCTGTGGTTGCGACAAGGGTCGGAGGCATCCCGGAGGTGATAAAACCGGGAAAAAATGGTATTCTTGTGAATCCTTGCAGTGCGGAACAGCTGGCTGACGGGATACGGTTCATGCTGAGAAATCCGGGAAAGGCGGGAGAGATGGGGAGAAACGGCAGGAAGGCTGTTGCTGAAAAGTTTTCTCTTGACAGGATGCTTGGCGGTTATTTTGAACTTTACGCAGATTCGCAGAAGAAAAGGGGCAGTGCGCAATGAATGAGATTAAAAAGGAAAACAATGTAAAGGAGCTCCGGGTATCGGTGGTTATACCGTCTTCCGACGGGTACAGGGGCGGCAAAGTGCCGGCATTGCTTGCAATGTTGGAAAAACAGACCTACGCAAACAAAGAGATAATTTTGATAAAAGGCGTCTCTCCGCAGGGCAAAGCCATAAACATGGGCGCGTATAAAGCAAAGGGAGACATCCTTGTTATTATGGATGATGACAGTCTTCCCGCTGACATTTATGTCCTGGAAAACCTGATAAAGCCCATTATGGCTGACCGGAGGGTGGGGATGGCGGGCGCTTCCGTGAACGTCAATCCGGATGCCAACATTTTCCAGAAGATGGTTGCGCGGGAGTTCCCCAGGTGCTCGGTGCCGGTTGTCAGCGAGACTGTGGAGAGCGACCTTGCCTGTCATGGGTGCTGTGCAATACCCGCGGATGTATTCAGGGAAATAGGCGGTGAAAACGAGAAGCTGATAAGAGGGCTGGACCCTGACCTCAGGGAGAGACTGAGGAACAAGGGATACAAGGTTGTGCTTGCCCCGGACTGTCTCGTGTATCATCCGCCGCCTTCGAGTTTCAGCCGGTATCTCAAAATCATGTACAGGAACGGCGCAGGCTCGGCTTACGCGCAGAAGGTGCATCCGGAGCTTGTATTTCTTACCGATGAAAGGCTCAAATCGGGGAAAAAACTGCAACGGTCTTTTGCGGCGAGAATCGCCGCTTACCCCGTAAGGATTCTTGATTACATGAGGAGCATGAGGATTTTCAGGATAATAGGGTCAGCCGCCTACCTTTGCGGTTTTACCATGGGATACCTGTTTCACGGGAGAAGAACTGGTGAAGGCAAAGGCTAAGAGGCTCCTCTTCAGTTTTATGGGAGCGGCAGGTTACGCGTTTCCTCATGTAAAGCGCGGTATCCGGATACTCTATTATCACAGCGTTAATCCGTACAGGAAATATGAGACGAACGTTGTGCCGGAAGAATTTGAAAAGCAGATGCGGTTTCTCTCGGAAAATTACACGGTGATAAGTCTGAGAGAGGCCGTTGACAGGATTGGTGGAAATGCCGTAGCGGGAAACGAGGTTGTGGTCACATTTGACGACGGTTACAGGGATAACTATATATATGCCTGCGGGTATCTTGAAAAATACAGGGTTCCAGCCACGATTTTCCTAACCGCGGGATATGTGGGGACTGAAAAGATTCTTCCCCACGACAGGAATGACGACCCCGAGCATAACAGAATTTTGAGATGGGAAGACATAAAGAAGATGGAAGGTTCTCTCATATCCTTTGGAGCGCACTCCTATACTCATTGTCATCTCTCGTCCCTTCCCCGGGAGATGCTTGAGGAGGAAATCGGCCTCTCGTATAAAATCCTGAAAGAGAGACTTCAGCAGGAAGAATTTCCGTTTTCCTATCCTTACGGAACAGGTCTGGATTTTAACGCGGAGGTCAGGGAACTGGTAAAAAAAACCGGATATTTCTGCGCATGTTCGGCGGTCTACGGAGTGAATGCCGGGGATGCCGGCATATATGAACTGCGAAGGATAGGGATAGATTCGTCGGACAGTATCTTTACGTTCAGGGCGAAGTTGAACGGGCGGCTGGATACAATGGCTTTTAAGGACAGGGATGGAGTGAAAAGGCTGATAAGGAGGGTGACAGGATGACGATACTCGTTGCATCGGTAGATTTCCCGCCCCATACCGACGGTGTAAGCACGTTGAGCGGGGAACTGGCGCATTATTTCGCCGAATTCGGTCTGGATACGGTGTGCATAGGACCGCGGAGCCGAAAGGACAGGGAATATGACGAGAAAGAGAGATACA
>JAKJFI010000120.1 GCA_022704985.1 Candidatus Omnitrophota bacterium
TGATTGCCTCCTGGCCGCGTTTTGCATAGACGTCGCCGACCGCCAGTATATCAAAGTCCACGCTTTTTAGAAGTTCATCTATGCTTTTATGGGTTATCTCAGGAGTCAGGTCTCCGAGGACCTTATTTGCCTCGGCAACATTCTCCTCCGCAACCGCGACAAACTGCATTTCGGGATACCCGTTTATCTGGTTGATTATTGACCCTATATGCCCATGCCTCAATCCACATACCGCAACTTTATACATATTAAACCTCCGCTTAGTTTTGTCTGTCATGTAGCGTCGTATGAGAAATAGCTTTTTTAATCAGTCAGACTTCAGATTACATTTCATCCGGCAGAGAAATATTGAGTAATTCAAGCGCTCTGGAGAAAACAGACAGCAGCGCGCTGGTAAGCGCCGCCCTTGCCGCGGTAAGTTCCCTGTTGTCCGTGACCACCCGGTGCTTGTGGTAATAAGAATGGAATGATTTTGCCAGGTCAAGCAGGTACTCGGCAAGCAGGTGCACTCCGTAAGTGTTTACAACCCCTTCCAGCGTATCGCCGAACCGCGCCAGACTTTTGGCGATGGCAATCTCTTCAGGTTCTTTCAGCAAAGAGAGGTCTGCCTGCCGCGCCACGTCTATACCCGATTCCTCCGCAAATTTCAGGATGTGCTTCATCCGGACGTACGCATACTGGAGGTAATAGACCGGGTTTTCCACAGATTTTTTCTTTGCCAGCTCCAGGTCAAAATCCAGATGGCTCTCAGCTTTTCTGAAGATGAAGAAGAACTTGGACGCATCGGGTCCCACTTCCTCTATCAGCTGTTTCAGGGAGACAAACTGTCCTTTTCTCGTAGACATGGAAAGTTTCTCCCTGCCCCTGTAAAGGGTCGTCAGCTGGACGACTATGAACCGCAGCTGTCCCGGGTCGAATCCGAAATTCTCTACCACCGCCTTCATTCTTGGGATATAGCCGTGGTGGTCGGGTCCGACAATGTTCACAAGAGTATTGTAACCCCGGTCAATCTTATCCCTGTGGTATGCGATATCAGAGGCGAGATAGGTATATGACCCGTCGTTTTTTATGACCACCCTGTTCTTATCGTCCCCGTAAGCGCTACTTTTAAACCACCAGGAACCCTCGGAGAAATAGAGCATCCCCTTTTCTTTCAGGACTTCCAGGAGTTGTTCGACCCGCTTGTCGTTTAAGAACCCGCTTTCCCTTGTCCACCGGTCAAAGCTCACGCCGAACGCCTGAAGGTCATTTTTTATATCGTCCAGGATATGTTCTGTGGCAAAATCCGAAAAAGAGATGTTCTCATCATTTATTTTTTTAGCTAAATCTATTAAATAGTCCCCTTCGTATCCTTCCTCCGGGATTGCATATCCCCGCTCTCCCTTTAACTGCATGTAGCGCGCCTTCAGCGATTCGCCAAGAAGTCTTATCTGTTTGCCTCCGTCGTTTATATAGTATTCCTTCGCCACCTCAAAACCGGCGTACCGCAGTATCCGCGCCAGCGACTCCCCTAATGCCGCCTGCCTGCCGTGTGCGATGGTGAGCGGTCCGGTGGGATTCGCGCTCACAAACTCAATGAGGACCTTCTTTCCCCTGCCGATATCGGAAGAGCCGAAAGACCCTCTGTCTGCCAGTATCTCGGTTAGTAATTGAAGATAGAACTCCTTTTTTAGAAAGAAGTTCACGAATGCGTTCTTTATCTCCACCCTGTCAATGAAATCCGCGGATACCGACAAGATTTTTTCTTTTAGCAGTTCCGCCGCTTTCTGCGGGGACGGGTTCTCCTTATCGGTCATCTTGAAGGCAAGGTTGGTATAGAACTCCCCGAATTCCTCCCTTGCGGCAGGGAGCACCGGTATCTCGCGTTCGCCTATGGATGCAAAACGCGCGTCGCCTGCCAGCGCCTGTCTTATGACATCCCTAATCTTTTCTTTCGCCGTCCTGTTCATCTCTTTCTCTCTTCAGTTCAGAAAGAAGCGCCTCAATCCTGAACTCTTGCCTCTCATCATGCACGAATTCTATTTTGGGCGTGTATTTTATGACCAGCTGTCTGGCAAGCTTGTGCTGAATATAGCCGGTTGCCCGCACCAGCCCGTCAAATGTGCGTTTCTGCTCTTCCTGACCGCCCATGGCGCTGACGCCTATCTTTGCATGTTTCAGGTCGGAAGAGATATCAACATAGGTCAGGGTGAAAAAACCTATCTCCGGGTCGGAAACGTGCTTCCTTATTATCTCCTCTACTTCTTTAAGCAGGAGGTGTTCCAGTCTTTCCTGTCTTCTCGGTTTAATTTTTTGCCTCCTTCGAAATGAGATTTCATTATACTATGGGCGTTCCATCAAAGCAAAAAAGAGACAGTTTGCATAGCAGTAAAATTTGATTTTGCCGTGCAATAGTGGTAAATTAGAGGGCATATGGAGAAAAAGACGCTGGACAGGTGGATAAAGGGGTTTATCGCGTTCGGCGTATCCCTCTACCTTTTCTTCTGTTTTATATCATACAATATCTATGACCCCACCTTCAGATTCGCAAGGACGGCCTCTCCGGTCAACAGCGCGATTGCCAACTTCGGCGGCAGGTTCGGGGCGTATCTCACCGGATTGTTTTTTTTCCTTTTCGGCAGCGCATCCTACCTCATTGTAATACTTCTCATCTTCCTCGGATATAATTTCGTATGGGGAGAGAAAACCAGGACATGGAAAAAAGTTTTAAGCACCTCGGGGATAATCCTTACAGTTTCGGTCTTCCTTGCGGTAAAAAACGGACACGGGTCTTCAGGCGGAGTGCTTGGACTTCTGCTGGGCCCGCCACTTCAGGAATATTTCGGAAACAGTGGAATCTACATAATACTGCTTCTTGCAGGACTCGCTTCGCTTGGCGCCGGTTACAGGATTTTTCTCTATCCGTTCAAAGAGGTTGCGGACTATTACCTTCAGTCGAGAGGGGAGAAAATACCCCTGCCCGAAGAAAAACCCGCAGTGAAAGAGGTCCGGCGGGAGAGAAAAATGAGGAAGCTTGTTCCTGTAAGAACAGAAGAAGAACCGCCGAAACAGAAGACAGCC
>JAKJFI010000008.1 GCA_022704985.1 Candidatus Omnitrophota bacterium
CGCGCCGCACTGTACCTGCCGGAAGAATAGGTATGAGTTTTCTCTTCGCTTCCCTTGATGCGCGCGTATCTCAGCGGTCTGTATTTTTTGGGCTTTAACGTCAAAAATGCTGATTTGTAGAGTATCCTCCATTTACAGTATGAGGTATTCTTCCGGCGGTATGCGAGCGGCAACAGTATCGAAGCCGAGAAGTTTTCTGGCCTTCTTCCTGTAGCCGTAGGTTCTGCTCATTACTTTTCTTATCCCGGCCAGGTTCTCGCGCGCTATTTCTTTCCCCGTATCTATCGCATGCCTGTATTTTGAAAAATCGCTCCAGCGCATATCTTCCAGGCCTGTTTTTATCACGAGGTCGGCCATGTTGATATTGTAAAGGTCGAATCTTGAAGCAAGAATTTCATCGGTGCGCAGGTGCATGTTGACAACGGAGTTCATTTCTCTCGCCGGTGTAAGCGGACTGCTCAAATCAATTGCAATAACATTTTGCGCTCCCGAAACAACGGCGCACTTAACGGGAAGGCGGTTTGTTACACCGCCGTCAACAAGCAGCATGCCATTATGCTCGACCGGAGGGAAAATGCCGGGTATTGAACAAGAGGCAAGGATGCCCTTCCAGAGCAGACCGCTTTTTATGTAGACGTCTTTTCCTGAAACAAGGTCAAAGGCGGCAACGACAAGGGGAAAGGGAAGGTCTTCAAATTTCATATCCCCGAAGAGTTCCGTAAAAACCGGTATTGTATTTTCTTCCCGGACAAGCGCATTGTCTCGCAGTATTTTTACAAGCAGAAGTTTCTTCTTTACGGTGGAGATGGTTTTCATGAAAAAACCCTGGGTGTCTTTCTCGAACTCTACCGTCTCCATTTTCAGCCTTTCAAGGATTCTGAATTCTCTGGTGCGCTCTATGTTTTCGAGTTCAGTTATCCGTTCTGCATACATTGCATAGAAAGCTCCGGCAAGCGAGCCGGCGGAGGTCCCGCAGATTATGTCCGGTCTCAGCTTTTTCCGTTCAAGAACGGTGATTGCCCCCAGGTGCGCAAAGCCTTTTGCGCCGCCTCCGCCAAGCACGAGCGCGTTTCTGTATTTTTTCATTCTAATATGAATCGTGATTGCGAGAAGAGATACCAGTAAGCGGCGAGTGTTTTCTCGAGCATAACGTTATCGTCAAACTTTCTCCTTATGATAGCATGAAAATTTCTGTTGTGTCCCTTTTCAATCCTGTGCGCAACTTCGTGGAAAAGTATGTAGTCAATCAAACGGTCAGGGAGAAACCTCAAGAAGGTATTGACCGTGATTTTCCCGTCACCGGTGCAGCTGCCCCACCTGCCTTTCAGTTTCTTAAAGGAGATACTGTGTACGCGCACGCCCAGTTCCGAGCAGAACCGTCCTGTTTTTTCCTCAGCGAGCTTTTTGAAGTCCTCTTCCGGCAGGTCGGTGCGAAGGGAAAGGGTTTCTGACATAAGGCGGACCTCTTCGAAACGGTCAAGTTGTTTTAATATCCATTTCCAGTGGCGTTCAATCAGTTGCCGCTCTCCTTTAAAAACAAGCGGCAGGACGAGAGAAAGCGCGCCGTTCTCAATCTCCATTCTTGGAGAGCGCACTCTTCTATGAAATGTCCTGTATGTGATTTCCCTGCCTTTAAGTGTGATTCTTTCCATGCTACCCCTTGATTACGGCGAGCGGTACCACGCGGGCTATTTTTCTGCACAAGCCTGCTCCTTCTATCACCCTTATTACTTCGTCTATGTCCTTGTATGCCTCCGGCATCTCCTCTGCAAGTCCCTTCCTGCTGACGCCCTTGACCAGTATTCCCTGCACGGCGAGTTCGGAATCTATGAACCTGTTTCTGCTTTCTTTCAACGCCTGCGCCCGTGACATCGTTCTGCCTGCGCCGTGGCTGGTGCTGCCCCACGTCTCTGCCATTGCTTTATCGGTTCCGACCAGCACGTATGAGGATGTTCCCATGGTGCCGGGTATTATCACCGGATGACCGGTGTGTTTGTACCTGTCCGGCAGGTCGGGATGGCCCTTTGGGAATGCTCTTGTTGCTCCCTTGCGATGTATATAGAGAGGTTTTTCGCGGCCTTCGACAGGGTGTGTCTCCATCTTGCACATGTTGTGGGTAACGTCATATACGAGGGATAACTGCATCTTCTCCCATGATGTTCCGAATACGGCTGAGAAAACTTCTCTGACCCAGTGGGTTATGATTTGCCTGTTGGCAAAAGCGTAGTTTGCCGCCGCGTTCATCGCTCTGAAGTACCGCTTGCCTTCCTTTGACGATGCAGGGGCGCAGGCGAGCTGTCTGTCCGGAAGTTTCAGCCCGTATTCTGCCGCAACCCTGCCGAATTTGTCCTGGTATTCGTCGCATACCTGATATCCCAACCCCCTGCTGCCGGTATGGACCATTATGGTTATCTGTCCGGGGGATATGCCGAAGACTTCCGCGGTTGCCCCGTCATATACGTCAACCACCTGCTGGATTTCGAGGAAGTGATTGCCGGAGCCGAGAGTGCCGAGCTGTTCCTGCCCCCTCTCAAAAGCCTTTTTACTTACCGCGTCCGGGTCTGCGTCTCGCAGCCGTCCGCGCTCTTCGATGTTATCAAGGTCGCCCTGCGTGCCGAATCCGTTTTTCACCGCCCATGACGCGCCTTCCGTCACAACCTTTTCCAGCTCCTTCCTCTTCAACCTGAGTTTGCCGGTGGAGCCGACCCCAGAAGGTATGTTGGTGAAAAGGAGATTTGTAATGTCTTCAAGTTTATCTTCTATGTCAGAAACGGTCAGGACGCTTCTTATCAGCCGTACCCCGCAGTTGATATCATACCCGACGAAACCGGGGATGATAACACCGGATTCAGCGTCAAATGCGCCCACGCCTCCTATAGGTGCTCCGTAGCCCCAGTGGACATCCGGCATCGCGAGACTGTAACTGGTGATTCCTCTTAGCTTCGCTACGTTTGCCACCTGGGATACGGCGTTGTCGGAAAGGACATTGTCGAGGAGTTTTTCTGAAATGTATAAAATTCCGGGGACGCGCATGCCCTCACTTCTCGGGATTATGTATTTGAAGTCGTTGATTTTCTCAATCGCCGGTGTGATTTCCATGGTCAAGGGGTTGGTAAATCCGCCCCCATGTTCCAGCCGGTCTCAATGCACTTTCTGCTCATTTCATGCATCGCTTCGTTTGATATTAACCTGCCTGCTCCGTAATAGAGGGCAGACCTGGAGAATTTCATGAACTCCCTGTCCAAGATGTGTCCCAGCGTACCGGCCGCAACCATATTGGCTGTTCTGATGCTTCCATTCTTCTCGGCTATCTCGCTTGCCCGTATCTCCGTGATTTTGTAGTCCGATGCAGGGGATGATTTTTTTATCAGGGAGGTGTTCAGTACGACGTTGGCGTTTTTCTTCAGGTACGAACTTAACATTTTGAAAGAAGAATCGTTCATGAATACGCCCACGTCCGTTTCGGAACTGACGGGAGAAAAAGTGTCCCTGCTCGATGATATCACGATGGTACAATATACATACCCGCCCCGCATCTCTGCTCCGTAGGAGGGCAGGCATGAAACCTGCATGTTCTGCTGGATAGCCGCATACGAGATAACCTTGCCCAGGGTGAGTATCCCCTGTCCCCCGGAGCCGCCCACTATTATCCTAACCGTATCTGTTTTCTTGTTCATGGCTTTCTTTGTCAGTCCTAAAATATGTTGCTTGATTATGTCCACCAGACCTTCGGCTTCGGTTCTCTAATCAGGATGTCCTTCAAAAAATTCACCGCTTTCTGCAATCCCTCGTCAACGCTCATAAGGCTGTCTTCGTGCTCTATGCTCAATACCCCGTCGTATCCGATGAGCCGCAGGGTTGATACGAAGTCTTTCCAGAAGTCATAGCCGTGTCCGTAACCCACGCTTCTGAAAATCCATGAGCGGTTGATTTCGTCAAGATACGTCTTGGTGTCAAGAACGCCGTTCACAGAAGTGTTGTACGGGTCTATTTTCGTGTCTTTTGCGTGGACGTGGTAGATTGCATCCTTCAATTTTCTCAGCGCCGCAATCGGGTCTATCCCCTGCCAGAAAAGATGGCTGGGGTCGAAGTTTGCGCCTATCACCGTGCCTGCCGCGTCCCTCAGCTTTAGAAGCGTTTCAGGGTTATAGACCACGAAGCCCGGATGCATCTCAAGGCATATCTCTTGCACGTTGTGGTCCTTTGCGAATATCGCCTCTTCCTTCCAGTACGGGATTACCTTTTTCTCCCACTGCCATTTGACTATAGCTGAGAAATCGTCCGGCCATGGACATGTTACCCAGTTGGGATATTTCGCGTTGTCATTGTCTCCGGGGCATCCGGAGAACGTTAAGATTCTCGGCACGCCGAGTTTTTCAGCAAGAAGTATCGCGTTTTTCTGCGCATTCTTATGGGCGTTTCCTATCTCAGGATTGGGGTGAAGGGGGTTTCCGTGGCAGGATATGGCTGATATTTCAAGACCTCTCTTTTGCACGGCTTCTTTGAATTTGTCCAGTTTCGCCGCGTCTTTCAGCAGTTCCTCCGCCTTGCAGTGGGCTTCTCCCGGGTAGTTGCCGGCGCCTATCTCCACCGCGTCAAGTCCCAGACCCTTCGCTTTGTCCAGCGCTTCCTCAAAACTCTTGTCTCCGAAAAGAACTAAAAAGACGCCCAGTTTCATTTTATGCCTCCTTGCCAGGGGTTTATAATTTCGATATTTAACCGTAACATATTGCCGCGGTATTGTCAAAGTTTTTCAAGAGTAATTGCCGTGTTTTTTCCAGACGTCGAGCATGAGCTTGTACCTCTCAAAAGACATCCCGGTGTAAACGCAGTTCGACGTTGAAAAGATGTACCCGTACCCAGGCATGCCTCAGCGGAGCGCATACATTGCGGATTCGATAACCTGATTGTCTGTCCCCGTCTGCAGGAGTCCGCAGTTCACGTTGCCTATCAGGCAAACTCTGTCCCCGTAGAGTTTCTTGACCTCCCGGATGTCAACCCCCGCCTGCGGGTCGATGGAGTGGAGCGCATGGGGGTTTGTCTGAACGAGCTGGTCGAGGATAGGCATTATGTTTCCGTCGGTGTGCTTTATCGTGTAAAATCCCATGTTCCTGTAGCCTGCAATCAATTTTGCAAGGTAGGGAGCAACGAATTCTGAAAACATTGCAGGGCTCATGAAGGGACCGGTGTTGAGGCAGTAGTCGGAACACAATGCGAAACCGTCAATAAGTCCGCGAAGTTTTTTTGCCGCCTTAAGCGCTTTGTCCACGTGTTCAGCGGCTTCCCGCTTGATTTTATCCGGTTCATCCTGCATCCTGTAGGTGAACTCAAGCATCTTTTCTCCGTCAGGAAGACCATAAGTAGCATCTCCGTGCATCATCAGGAAATACTTATCGCCGGAGATTTCTCTCACAATGTCAATGAGCCGTTTTTTCTCATCCATGGTGTCGGGGTTGGGATGCAGTAATATCGCGCTGTGTTCAAACTCATTCGCCGTTTTTATGTATATTTCCGCAATTTCCCTTCTGTGCAGGCGTCTTTCCGTTTCGCTCATCTGGTCCCATTGGTGATAGGACCTGTGGGCGGGATGTACCTTTCCGAATGCCTCCATGGTGAGGAAAAAGACCAGCTCAAAATGCGGGACCCTTCCTTCTAACGGTTTTCTATCCAGCGCCGCAATAAACCTCTCTTTAGGTGTCATTTTTGCCCCCTTGTCTTCTATCGTGCCCGCTACTCTTGCTATTCCCATTGGACCTCCTGATTTTTGGAAGCAATCAAGAGTTTATAATAAATGTACGGAAAAACAAATAATTTCAGCATGAATAAATTTCTGGTATAATCATACCTATCATGATTTCATATAATTTCTTTCTGTCGAGGAAATTTGCGGGACAGAAAAAGCGCGCGGACAGTTTCCTGTGGTTCATAAGCGTTTTTTCCGTTGCGGGGATAGCCATAGGCGTTGTTGCGCTTATGCTGGTGATAGGGGTCATGAACGGGTTTTCAAAGGAGTTAAAAAAAAAGATAATAGGCGCGCATCCCACGATAACGGTAGAGGGCAGGCCGTTTATATATAACTATGAAGAGGTCATTGAAAAGATTGGAAAGGCGGTCCCTGAAGTCAAGGGCATAGCGCCGTACCTTTCCACGCAGGTGATATACAGGTCTGACAAGTATCTGATAGGCGGTATTCTGCGGGGAATTGACCCAGACATGGAAGAGGGGGTCACGAACATAAGCAAGTTCATCAAGCGAGGGGAGTTTTCCGGGCTGGAATCCGGCATAATCCTCGGCAGTGAACTTGCCAAAGAGCTGGAGGTTGACGTCGGGGATACCGTGTGGGTAATTTCGGGAACGATGAGCGGCAACCATACGGCCGGGGTCGCAGGGATTGTCGAATACGGGGTTTATGCTTTTGACTCTACTATGGGATTTACGTCTTTGGATAACAAGATTATTAATCCCGTAAAACTGGTGCACGGGATAGGCATACGCACGGAAAACATCTATGACTCGGAAAGGATTGCCGGGAAAATAAAGGAAATCCTGGACAACGAGTATCCTGTTACGACGTGGATACAGAAGAACAAGATACTCTTTGCGGCGCTTGCGCTGGAAAGGAAAGCGATGGCGGTGATACTGGGGCTGATAATCCTGGTGGCATCCTTCAACATATCGTCCACGCTGATGATTACCGTGTACAGAAAGGTGAAGGAAATCGGCATCCTGAGAGCTCTCGGGCTCTCCAGGAAGGATATCGAGAAAATATTCATATACCAGGGTTTGATTCTCGGTGTAAAGGGACTGGCATGCGGGCTTGTCACTGGCGGCATACTTGCCTGGATGCTCAAGAAGTACCAGTTCATCAAGCTCCCCGAATTCATATACGACCTTTCCCGTCTGCCGATAGAAATATCGGCGGGGGACATTTTGTGGATAACCGTTTCGGTGATTGGCATCGTGACTTTCGCCAGCGTGTATCCGGCAAAGAGAGCGGCGGGACTCAACCCGACACAGGCGATAAGAAATGAATAAACTTGCGGCAAGAAACGTGACTAAGGAATACCCCGGGGGGGTGAGGGCCCTGCGCAACGTTGACCTGGATATTAAAAAAGGCGAAATGCTTGTACTTCTGGGTCCTTCAGGGTCGGGAAAGACGACGCTCATAAATGTGCTCGGCTTGCTGGACAGGCCTACGGGGGGCAGTGTATATCTTGACGAAAGGGATATAACCGCCCTCAGAGAGAAAGAGAGATGCGCCATAATGAATGTAACGTTCGGCTTCATCTTTCAGTTTTTCCATCTTATACCCGAGCTGACTGTAATCGAGAATGTGATGCTTCCGCTATGGATTAAGGAAAGGACTTACATGAAACTGAAGTCCTATTACGGAGAAGCGGAGAGACTCCTGGATGAATTCAATCTTTCAGGGCGGAAGAACTTCCATCCTTCCCAGCTTTCCGGCGGGGAGTTGCAGAGAGTGGCCATATGCCGAAGCATGATATGCAAGCCTTCGGTGATATTCGCGGATGAACCGACAGGCAGCATAGACAAGAAGTCGTCAGAGATGTTTTTCGAACTGATAAGGAAACTTAACAGCGAGAAAGGGGTTACGTTCATAATAGGGACGCACAACGAGAAGTTTTTGCAATTCGCCACAAAAGTAGTATATTTAAACGAAGGCGAGATAGAGAAAATAGAGGAGAGGAGGGGATAAATGGGGTTGCTTATATATCTGGACGGAAAGCTGGTAAAGGAAGAAGATGCAAAGGTGTCGGTGTTTGACCACGGTCTGCTATACGGTGACGGCATTTTTGAGGGGATAAGGGGTTATAATGGAAGGATTTTCAAAATGGATGAGCATCTGGTGCGCCTTTTTAATTCCGCAAAGGTGATAATGCTTGAAGTCCCGCTCAATTTTTATGATTTGAAAAAAGCCATAATACAGACCGTCAGAGCCAATGAACTCAAGGATTGTTACATAAGGGTGGTGGTAACAAGAGGCGTGGGCGACCTTGGGCTCGATCCGCGCAAATGCAAGGTTGCCACTCTATTTATCATAGCAAGCAATATTCAGCTCTATCCCGAATCGCTGTACGAGAAGGGGCTGGAGGTGACAACGGTAGGCAGCAGGAGGAATTCCACAGAAGCTGTAAATCCCGCCGTGAAATCGCTCAATTATCTTAACAACATTATGGCCAAGATAGAAGCTACCAACGCCGGCTCGGCTGAAGGATTGATGCTGAACAATCAGGGATACATAAGCGAATGCACGGGAGACAACATATTCGCGGTGAAAAATAACCAGCTTCTTACTCCTCCTATCTCTGCCGGAGCTCTTGAAGGGGTAACCAGGAATGTTGTTATAGAGATAGCCTCGAGGATGGGACTTGCAGTGAAGGAAACCGATATGACGCGCTATGACATATTTACCGCAGACGAGTGTTTTCTCACCGGCACGGCGGCCGAAATCATTTCGGTCATTTCCCTGGACAAGAGGGTTATCGGGAGCGGTAAACCCGGAGAGATAACCAACAGGATAAGGAAAGAGTTTATATCCTTGACCAGAACAGAGGGGATTTCCGTCTATGAGTGATTTCGGCTGAAAAACAGAAAAAAATTAGCCAAAATCCGAAAAACATGCTAAAATAGCAGGAACCAGGGGGAAATATGTTTGAAAGGTTCACAGAGCGTGTGAAATCTCTGCTGGATTTATCCCGTAAAGAGGCCGTGAAGTACGGGCACAACAGGATAGAGCCGGAGCATATTTTTCTTGTCATGCTTGCCGATGCTCAGGGTGTCGGAGTTGCAATGCTGCATCATATGGGGATTGAGCTCCAGAAGATAAAGAGCGAGATTGAGAGGAGCATGAAGATAGGCGTCCCCGTTTATGTGGGGGACCTTCCCCTGAGCGTCCAGTCAAAAAAAATTCTTGAACTTGCAGTAAAGGAAGCGCAATTCTATACGAATAACTATATAGGCACCGAGCACATACTCCTCGGCATGATAGCCGCGGAAGATACCCTGCCGTCAAGGATACTGCGGAATAACGGTATCACTTTGAAGAACGCCCGGGAGATTTTTGAGGAGATGCTCGGAGACCCCCAGCAAAAATGGAACGCCGGCAGGCGTTATTCCTCACAGCCTTACCAGAAGAACAAAATCACCGCGTTGCAGGCTTTCGGAAGGGACCTCACCCGGTTTGCTGAGGAAGGAAAGCTTGACCCGGTGATTGGAAGGGAGAAGGAGATAGAAAGGCTGACGCAGGTTCTGTGCCGCAGGAAGAAAAACAATCCCGTGCTGATAGGAGAACCAGGAGTCGGCAAGACGGCGATAGTCGAGGGGCTGGCGGAAAGAATAGTTTTCGGAGGAGCTCCCGAAATCCTGAAAGACAGGAAAGTGATAATGATAGACCTCGCCGCGATTGTTGCGGGAACAAAGTACAGGGGAGAATTTGAACAGAGAATAAAGACGCTTCTTGACGAGATAAAGAGTTCCAGGAACGTCATAATTTTTATAGACGAGATACACACCCTGGTGGGAGCGGGAGGCGCAGAAGGCGCCATAGACGCATCGAACATTCTCAAGCCTGCCCTTTCAAGAGGCGAGATTCAGTGCATAGGGGCGACCACTCTTGATGAGTACAGGAAATACATAGAGAAAGACGGCGCTCTCGAGAGAAGGTTCCAGCCGGTGATGGTGAACCCTCCCAGCGTTGAAGAAACTGTTGAGATTCTCAAAGGGCTGAAGGAGAGGTATGAGCGCCACCACCACCTCAGGATTTCGGACGGCGCAATTAAAGCGGCGGCTGTGCTGAGCGACCGATACATAACCGGAAGGTTCCTTCCCGACAAAGCGATTGACCTTATAGATGAAGCCGCGAGCCACCAGCGGTTGAAGCTTTTCCGTCCTTCAGAAGATATAGAGAAATTTGACCTGGAGATTAAGGACGTTACGAAAGAGAAAGAGAAAGCAATAAAGAAACAGGACTATGAAAAGGCGGCTTCGCTACGGGATAAAGAGCGTGAACTTAAGAACAAGCTCGACGATTTCAGAGAAAACTGGAATAAGCTTATCCCCGAAGAGCAAAAGGTCATAACGGAAGAAAATATCGCTCTAATCGTTTCGCAGTGGACGGGGGTGCCTGTCGTCCAGATATGCAAAGAAGAAAAAGAGAGACTGCTGGATATGGAGAAGGCGATACATGAAATGGTGATAGGCCAGGAAGAGGCCATATCGGCGATAAGCAGGGCGATAAGAAGGTCCAGGGCAGGGCTCAAGGACAAGAAGAAACCGATAGGAAGCTTTCTTTTTCTCGGTCCCACGGGCGTGGGTAAAACTCTTGTGGGCAGGGCGCTTGCCAGGTTCCTTTTCGGCGACGAGCAGGCGTTGGTTCAGATAGACATGTCGGAATACATGGAGAAGTTTTCCCTGTCGCGGCTGGTGGGAGCGCCTCCAGGATATGTGGGATACGAAGAAGGCGGACAGTTGACGGAGAAAGTGAGAAGGAGACCTTACAGCGTCATACTGCTGGATGAAATTGAGAAAGCCCATCCCGAAATATTCAATCTTCTCCTGCAGGTTCTTGAAGATGGCAGGCTGACCGACAGTTTCGGCAGGAGCGCGGATTTTCGCAATACCATACTCATAATGACGTCAAACCTCGGCAGCCAGATTTTCAGGAACAGGTCGGTACTGGGGTTCCGGCAGGAGAAAGAAGAGGAAGATTTCCGGAGCGACGTCAGGGACAGGATGATGGAACAGGTCAAAAAGACTTTCAAGCCGGAGTTCATGAACAGGCTTGATGAAATAGTAATCTTCCATCCTCTTAACGGCGAACATCTCCGGGAGATTGTCGAGCTTGAAATGTCAGAGGTGCGGCAGAGGATGAAGGAACAGCATATCATGGTTGTGGTTTCCGGCAAGGCGAAGCAGTTCCTGGTTGAGAAGGGGACGAGTCCCGAGTTCGGCGCGAGGCCGTTGAAAAGAGTGATTTCGAAGTACGTGGAGGACCCGCTTTCGGAAGAGATGCTTAAAGATACTTATCCCCGGAATTCAACGATACTTATAGATTATAAGGGAGAAGAGAAACTCACCTTCAGGCTTTTGAAGAAAGGAGAAAATCTTGAAAAAATTCTTAATGTTGTTGCCGCTCCTCTTGCTTAGCATTCCAGCGTTTCTGTTTTCGCAGAGCAGGGTGACCGGGATTGCAATATCCGGAAACAGGAATGTCAGCGAAGAAAAAATACTGCTCCTGATGAAGACCAGGGTTGGCGATGAATATAACGAGAACGTTGTGAGGGAAGACCTGAGGAGCCTTGCCGGGACAGGTTTTTTCCAGAGCGTCCGTTATGAGACGGAAGAGAAAGACGGAATTGTTGTGAAGCTTTTCGTGAAGGAAAATCCCGTGATAGGCAAGATGCAGTTTGCGGGCGGCAGGACATTCAAGACGAAACAGCTTGCGGATTTTCTCGGGATTAACAAGGGGGATATTCTGAGCGAGGTCAGACTCCTGGACGGTATTGAAAAGATAAAAGAAAAATACAGGGAGAAAAAATTTTATCTGGTTGAGATTGACTATGAAATCGAAGAAATTGAGAATGAAAATGTCCAGCTCCGCTTGTTGATAAACGAACAGGGGTTGAGTTACGTCAAGCAAATAATTTTCGAAGGCAACAGCCAGGTTCCTGCGGCGCGTCTGCGCCATTTGATGAAGGTGAAGCAGAGGAAGATGCCTTTTATAAAGGGAACGTTTAAGAAAGACATTTTTGACAAGGACATTAAAAGGATAAAGGCATATTATGCGGATAACGGTTTTCTCGAAGCAACGGCCGAAACGAACGTGTTCACCGACAAGAGGGATAGGCTGCTGGTGCTGAAAATATCTGTGGATGAAGGAAAAAAATACCGCCTCGGCGAAATCGGGTTCAGAGGCAATATGATATTTGAGGAGAAAAAACTCAGGGAACGTCTGGCGCTTAAAGAGAAAGACGCTGTGTTCAACAGGAGCAAGGCGGATGAAAATGTAAGGAACCTGAACAAGTTCTACATGGACCAGGGGTATCTCAGGGTCAGAATTGACGAAATACCCGCGGCGGGCGAGAAACCTGAAGCGATGGATATCATCTATCTTGTCGAGCCGGATGAGATATACCATGCGGGAGAGGTTATCATAAGAGGGAATACAAAGACCAAGGATAAAGTCATCAGGAGGGAAGTGAAGATTGAGCCCGGGGACAAGCTGACCGCCGACGGGATACAGAAGAGCTACAACAGGCTTTTTGACCTCAATTATTTCGAAAAGATGAATATCTATCCCGAGTTTACAGAAAGTGGAAATACGGCGAACATGGTCGTGGAAGTGGAAGAGAAGAGCAAGACGGGGATGTTCATGATAGGAGGAGGATACAGCAGTGTTGATGATATCGTGGGAGTAATAAATGTGCAGCAGTCGAATTTCAATTTATCGGGAAAGCCCTCATTTGTCGGGGGAGGGCAGAATCTTTCCACGACGGTGCAGTTTGGAACCGAGACGTCTAATTTCAGCGTGAGTTTTACCGAACCTTATTTTTTTGACAAGCCCGTCTGGTTTGGCGTCGATTTGTACAGAACAAGCAGGAAATATACCATGTATGACGTTGACAGGACAGGCGGCGCCCTCAGGATAGGCAGGAGGTGGGAGAGGGCATCTCTGGGGCTGACCGGGAAAATCGAGGAGATAGGGCTTTCGGGAATTGAGATACCGTCGTTTAAACAGCAGGAAGGCGACAGTAGAAAAAACAGCCTCACGGGAGTTTTTACGTACAGCAGTCTTGACAGGAGAAGGGCTTCCAGGAGAGGTAATCTGGCAAAGCTGTCGGTCGAATATGCCGGAGAAGTTCTGGGAGGAGATATTGATTTCGTCAAGCCGGTTTTTGAAAACGATTTTTATTATCCATTCGGGAACCTTATTTTTCACAGCAGGTTGTTCGCTGGGATGATAAAAGAGCTGGACGATACCGGTGATATACCTGTCTATGAACGGTTCTTCGGCGGAGGCATTGGTACAGTCAGAGGATATGAGGAAAGAACGCTTGGGCCAAAAGACGGAGCAACCGGCGAAGCCATAGGAGGACGTTCTTTATTTGCCAAAAGTTTAGAGTTGATTTATCCTATATACCAGGAGATACTCAGAGGCGTTCTGTTTTTCGATGCCGGAAATGTGTGGGAAGATTGGGGTGAATTCGGGTCCCTGCGCAAAAGCATAGGTGCGGGCGTGAAGCTGGTTGTGCCTGTTTTAAACGCTCCCATAGAGATATACTACGGGCATGCTCTTGACAGTAAAGGTGACGAACCTGAGGGCAGATGGCATTTCGGCATGTCTTTCGGATTCTAAAATCCATGATTGAGTTTTCGTGATGCAAAGCGATTAACTACGGGGGGGATGTGTGATGAACAAGTTTAAGAAAGCGCTTACCGCGATATCGTTGATTCCTGTTTTTGCCATGCCCGGGATTGCTCTGTCCCAGACGGTGAAACTGGGTTACGTGGACCTTAAGGAGGTTTTCTCCAAGTACACGAGAGCAAACGAGATGGAAGCGACGTTCATGAAAGAGGTTAAGGCGGAACAGGATAAGGTCAGTAAGTTGGAAAACAAGATAAAGAATGCGCAGCAAGATTTTGAGAAGAAGAAAGACATCATGAAGCCGGAAGAGAAGGCTAAAAAAGAAACCGAATTGAGGGCGGATATACAGGAATTTACCAAAATGTGGAGTGAGGTCAACAAGAAACTCGACGAGAAAAGAAAAGACATCGAGGAAGTTTTGCTGGACGAGATAAAGAAAGAGGTGAAAAAATACGGCGAAAAGAACGGCTTCACCGCCATCCTTGATTCAAGGGTCGTGATATACGGACAGGAAGTGGTGAATCTTACCGGGAAAATTATAAAGGCGGTAAATAAGGGAGACGTGAAGAGCAAGTGATGATGACGGTCAGGGAAATTGCCAGTCTGGTGGATGGGGTTGTAGTGGGTGACG
>JAKJFI010000121.1 GCA_022704985.1 Candidatus Omnitrophota bacterium
TAAAATCATCCAATCCTCTTCCGCCACCATACCATTTTGCTGGCATAATCATAGAGATATAGTGTGGGTGCATATCTTTTGCAGTGCATACAAATTTATTGTATATAGGTATTGCAGCTGCTCCATTTCCACCTCCATCAACTACCTGATACGGCGGATTTCCTATAATGGCGTCTGTCGGAACTACTAGGGCTATCTTATTAGTACAGACAACTTATGTTTTACTAATAATTAGAACCAATATGGATACAACTGATTTTGAATCATTCCTAAAACAGGGAAATTTAGCCCAGAACACCGCTACAGCGTACCTGTATGCCGTAAAAGATTATTTTACCCGTTATAAAGAGCTGAACAAGCGGAATCTCATAGCTTATAAAAACCATCTGACAGACAACTTTAAGCCAAAGACAGTTAACCTCCGCATATTGGGATTGAACAAGTATTTGGGATATATAGGCAAGTCACGGCTACGCATGAAAACCATAAAGGAACAGCAACGCACTTATCTTGAAAACATAATCAGCAATGCTGATTACGAATTTCTTAAAAGCCACTTAGGAACGGAGAAAAACCGGACATGGTATTTTGCCGTACGCTTTCTTGCCGCTACCGGGGCAAGGATAAGCGAACTGATACATTTGAAAGCAGAGCATATCCGGGTAGGATATTTTGACATCTACACAAAAGGGGGTAAGGTACGTCGTATCTACATTCCGAAACAACTGAGCACTGAAGCCACCAAATGGCTGTCAGAACAAAGCCGATCCAGCGGCTATGTTTTCCTTAACCAATACGGACAGCGTCTCACCACAAGAGGCATCGCCCAACAACTGAAAAATTATGCGCGGAAATACGGTATGAACGAAAAAGTGGTCTATCCGCACTCGTTCCGTCACAGGTTTGCTAAGAACTTTCTGGACAGGTTTAATGATATTTCCTTGCTTGCCGATTTGATGGGACACGAAAGTATAGAAACTACCCGTATCTATCTGCGGCGCAGCAGTGCCGAACAACAGGAGATTGTTGATAAGGTTATCACTTGGTAAAAGATGAACAGCGTCAAATACGAAAGTATGACGCTGTTTTATTGTCACATCATTTTATCTGCCTCGTTGCGGATTTTTCTTTTTCTGTTCACTCCAAGGCAGCTCAGAGGATGAGCCACCGCCACCAGTACCGACATGAGCCTGTGCCGGGCCACCGGCTGCAAGAGTGAAAGCTACCCCCAATAGCTCAGCCTGTTTTCCATTTACCTGTTCCTGCGGCTCGAATACGGCATTGACAAATTCCTCGTCCGTGATTTGCCCGTTGAAATGTCTTTGGGCCACATCATAGTCTATCTGGAATTTTGTGTCCTCAAAAAGTTCCTCTCCAACCCGTGTCCAGATGTGGAGCGACGGATTCCGGTAGTTGGACACGTTGATTCGGACAAGCTCGGCACCGGATGACAGGCTGTAACGCTGAGGATTTGCCTTGCGGTCAAGTAGGTCTATCTGTTTCCGCTGCCTGTCTATGACGGCATCTTTCTCTTCTGACTGTCGCTCGGTGGTTTCCGCCCTGCGGATGGCTGCGTCTATCTCTTTCTGGTAGCCGTTCCGCAGCTTTTCGATTCCAGATTTATGTTGCTCCTGCAACCGTGCCTTTTCTGCCTGAAGAGCCTTAATCTGTTTATTGAGTTCGGCAATCAGCCTATCCTTGTCAGCCAGTTCCTTCTTTGCCTTGGCAAGGTCTCCCTTGCCGAACCACGCAAGAATGGTATTCCTGCCCTCCTGCGCTTTCTCCACATCGGCCTGCAACTTGGCTATGTCCTCTTCATATTGGCTGCCTGTAGTATTCCGAGTTAGCCTGATGTTTGGCGGTGGAGCCTACAATTCCACGCTGTAACCCGAACGGCTTCATGGCCGCAGCGTAGCTGTTCTGGTATTCGTGCAGCCGGGTACGCCGCATCACATCGTCCGCCGACAGTCGTGGGCCGGATTTCGTTTCATATTTCTTTTCGCCCTCCCGTTTCCTGCGGAGACGTTCTCCGGTCACAATGGGAACGATGGTGGCGTGCAAGTGGGGAGTTTTCTCGTCCATGTGCAGTACGCACGACACAAGGTTCTCTTCGCCGAAGGTCTCCTTTAGCCATTTGAGATTGGCGTCGATCCAACTGTCCAGTTTGCCGTCATTGGCAATTTTCATCATCTGCTCATGAGTCCCGGACAGGATGATACGGATGGCTTTTGTCTGGTTTTTGCCAACCTTGCGGCGCAGCCCGGCCGTGTCGATGCGGTGCTGTATCGCCTCGGTGCGGTTGGACACTCCTTCAGGGAACCTGACCAGCTCGCAGTTGAGATGTGTCCGGTCCGCATTGGCATTGCCCGGCACATAAATCTTTCCCTTGGCATCCTTTCTTTCTATATGACATGACATTCCGCTGTCATTACCGCTGCCACGCTGCAGGTGGCAGACCGCATATTGTGTATTGCTCATATCTGTTCGTTTTAATGGTTGTCATTTCTGTTGTAAAATCCCGTCATACAGCCGGAGGCATACCGGGGAGCCTGAGGGGTGTCCCTCAGCTTATGGGCTTTTTGACTGCCGGACGCGGAGCGGAGGCGGTGGAAATGCCCTAATAAGCTACGGGATTTTACACCCCCTTTCCCCTTGGGACAGCAAGCTGTCCGATGCCTTTCCGTCATTCCGCTCTCCCTGCATCCACCAGTTCGAGTCCGAAGGTGTCAATGAAGGTCTGCAGTACGGGGTTGCGTTCTATCATCCTCGCAAGAATCATCTGCGGCGTGTCTTCCATCAGCAGGAAGTCGGCGATGTCCAGTCCCAGACTGCGTTGTTCATTGGTCGCTATCCTTTCCAGCAGGTCGGAACATGTGGCACGCCTGCATACGGATTCCAGCATCGGCAGCCGTTGCCTCCATTCCTCCGTTGCCTTAAGGTCGGGGAAAAGAATCACCTCCCGACCGTCCAATACCTGCATGGCTTCGCCGTTGAAGCACCCGTGTATCCCTCC
>JAKJFI010000122.1 GCA_022704985.1 Candidatus Omnitrophota bacterium
AACAGAATGCATGAAAGCGAACAAGACGCAGGAAACAAACTGGCTGAAGTAATAAACCGTACGGTACAGAACGGGGGCAACATAGTAATCCCGGCATTTGCGATAGAACGGTCGCAGGAAATACTGTTTTTCCTCAACCAGTTCCTGAAGGAAGACGGTATTCCGCGTCTCCCCGTATTCGTAGACAGCCCCATGGCGATAAACGTAACCGAGGTATTTAAAAAATATCCGGAATATTTTGACGAACACACGCGTTCTCTAATCAAAAACGGCGACTCGCCCTTTGATTTCCCACTGCTGAAACTTACGCGCACCTCCGAAGAATCAAAAAGTATCAACACTGCTTCAGGTTCTTCGATAATAATGGCCGGCTCGGGGATGTGTACCGGAGGCAGGATAAAACATCATCTTATATCTAATATCGCGCGCCCCGAATCCACAATTGCCTTCGTGGGGTATCAGGCGAAAGGCACGCTCGGAAAGGAGATATTGCAAGGCGCTGAAACCGTCAGGATACTGGGAAAAGAGTACCCGGTAAAGGCACGGATTGAAAACGTAAACGGGTTCTCCGCGCACGCGGACAAAAATGAACTGTTCAGATGGCTTCAGGGCTTCAAAAAATCCCCGCAGAAAATCTTCGTCATACACGGCGAAGAGGAAGCGGCAAACGAATTTGCGGCGTTTTTAAAAGAAAAAACGGAAAGCGAAATCATTACCCCTGACTATCTTTCCGAATATCCGCTGTAACGTTAAGCCGGTCTCAGAAGATTATCTGGAATATTGTTTTTGCGATAAGAGCAACGGCAATTGAAACCATACCCACCAGTCCCATGCCGCAGGAATATCCTGCAAGGATAATCGGCGTGTACCTTTTCCAGTTCGGGCCGACCTTCCTGGCAAAATAAAACCTTCCCAGAAGCGCTCCGATAAACATGGGCAGTGCCATATGCGGCAACATGGGAATTCCGCCGATTATTCCGTAAAACAGGGCAACCGGCACCTTGAACAGCAGTAAAGCAAAGTAGAATACAAAGCCTATGACGGATGCGTTGAAAACATATTTAAACTTTATCGCTTCTATCATCCAATTCTGCCCGCCTTCAAGAGTACTTGTAACCCACAACGACTGAAACATCGCGCTCATAGGCCACATCTTCTGGACATAAGGATAGGTGGAAGACGGTATGGGCGACATGCGCCAGATGATTGACCAGAAGAGAAAACTGCAGAAAAGCATAATGACAAGAGAGGTAAACTCCGCCTTGTACCACGAAGTAAACTTTGTCCTTGTAAGTTCGAGCTGTTTGAATTCCTGAACCGCAACCCCGTGGTTGAAATAAGGCACCGGGGCAAACCAAATATCCACGCCTCTGTAGCCGCTCAATATAAAAGTTCCTTCGCGCAAATACGGGAAGGATATTCCACCGGCAACACCCGTTATACCGAACATTCTTGCCGACGTATAACTCAAAAGCGGAGTCAGTACAAACCCGAAAAGAACGAAGAATATTACGGAAAAATTCGGAACCAGTATGTGGCATATTATAATGTAGACTAACGTTGACAATGCCCATATCCCCAACGCAAGAGGTACGGGATAATCTCCTCTCCCTTCGGGTACAGACTCTATTTCCGACTTCACTTTGTTCTTTCTTGCATTGCAAAAAGCAATCACCATTTTCCCGATTCCTAAGAGAGCAACCACAACTCCGCCGGCTATGGTTATATTTATCCAGAAATCAAGGTTGGTCGCAACGTTGGCAGGTATGGCGGTCATCCCGGGCTGCCAGTTTTTAATTATGCCTGCATGATAAAGTATGGGATTGCCTATAACCTTTGACAAAACCGCGCCGATGAAAGAACCGGTGACCACCCAGAAAGGAAGAACAAACCCCGTAAACACAACCCCCAGTTCGGTCATAAAGCCAAGCATGGATGATGGAAACAGCGTACCCATCTGTGCGGTAAAATCCACCCAAGGAATGGGAAGAAGTTGAAACGGCTTTGACATCAGAAGCCCGGTTATCGTGGGAATTACCACGTAAAACGAACCGAAAATAACGCCTATCATGGCAGATATGCTGAAAACTCTCCACCTCCATGTTTCCTTTTTTCCGCTGACCTCCGCCAGCGCCGTCGCCCCTTCCGAAGCAACCGGCGCCATGGGGAAAGGAAGTTTTTCCTTGTCGCTGGTAACTCTGAACAGGTAATAGCCGAGTGTAAACTTATTTATCCTGAACAAAATGTTGTGTATTATAAGAAGCAGTATGGGAATAGCCCACGCCTTGTGAAAAAACGTCCTCTTAATGAGAGCGTCGGAACCTGCGGGAGGCACCGCCCATGCAGGCATGTTTTCAGGCAGTTTGAAAGCCTGCGCATAAGGAGACTGGACAAGATACTGCTTCCATATCATGTCGCTGAAGGCGCCGCCCTGGAGAGAAAGTCCCGCGGCTCCCAAAATGATACCCGCGCTTATCAGGGAGGCGGCAAGGATATAAATTATGTATACCTCCTGTTTTTTCAGTTCTATGAACGAACGCTTCGCCATCTCTACGAGAAGGATAACGGTTACCCACTGCGCCGCCCCGGCAATACCGCCGCCGGTGATAAGACCCAGATATATTGCGCCGGGAAGCATGATAAACCCTATGAAAAGCGCCGCAATTATGGTCTTTGCGTTAAACCCTTCCTGGAACTGCTCCATTTTCTCCGGTTCGAACTGACTTTTTTTGTCAATTATTTCTTCGGCCATTTTTTACCTTCCTTTTTATGATTATCAGGCGATATTCAGCAGTTTTTTGCCCTGTTTCTCATAGTCTTTCTTAACCCCTCCGCTGATGGTTCTCCAGATAAGAAACTGCTTCCTGATGCCGTCGAGAAACCTCCTGTTGAGCCGCTTCCAGTCCGTAGATTCCCCGCTGGTTCTTTTCATGCACAGGTTAATAGTATGGAATTCATACTGCCCCATCGGCTCCATTACCACGTTCATATTCTGGCTCACGCCGAGGTCG
>JAKJFI010000123.1 GCA_022704985.1 Candidatus Omnitrophota bacterium
CTCCCATAAATTTGCTCCCCTGCTCGAAGTTTTCCCTGGAGAATGATATAGTTATGCTCTGATAGAAGCTTTTCAAAGCCTTCAGGTCGCTCGCGGTGCGCACCGGCGCACCGATAGTCCGCCACGTATTATCAGGCGTCTTTGCCAGGTTCTCCACGAGTTCACCCTCGGGGGTTTCTATGACCCTGACGGCGGTGTTTTCGCGGAAATCTTCCCGGATTTTTATCTTTTTTCCCATCGTGACCTTGATGGGATCGGGCATACCCGTGTAGTAATTCACGTATCTCATAGATACTTTCAGGTCGTCGAATACATCCAGAAGCCCCCGGTCTCTGTATCTTGCAGGCAGACAGTTGAATTGCCTGTGCCAGTCATACCAGGGCTCTATCCTTGGTTGGAAGAGCACGTGCGGTATGGACTTCCCCTCGAAAACCCGAAAATTCATCTCCCGGAAGGTCATGTCTCCCCTGGACGGCAGTGAGATTTCTTCAGACCAGAGAAAAAACACCGGTATGCACATCAAGAAAGTGTCTATTCCGTGCCCCGCCTCTTTAACCAGCAGAAGTCCAAAGACACATGCCGCAACCCGGAGCAAAGCGTTTTGTATCCTGTTCATCATGCCTCCCTGTATTGCTGTCTTAATAACGCAGTTATGATATTCCTTTATGGCACCGGAAGCATTCGCACCCTCTCAATTGCTTCCTCTGCAGGCTTTCTTGCCGTATAGCAGGTTTTATTGCGGGGCAGTTTCATTCAATTATTCTGTCCGGTAAACCGCATCTCATTTATCAACCTCTTGTTCCTTAAGGAACTCCGCAAGGTTGTCGGTGAAAACAAAGGAATGCGCTATTGTCCATGTTTCTCCGGGAGCGAGTTCTTTGAAGGGACTTAAGGTTTCCAGATTTCGCAGTCTGGGGTCCCAGTCCGAAAAGAAAAAACAGCTTGCGACATCCTGAGGGTTGAAACAGTTAAATATACCCCAGTTCTCCTTCACATCGCCGATGCCCCAGAGTCCCGCAGGCAGTTCATCGCCCACGAATGTCCATGTTCCCTGCGAAGGTTCTATACATATGCTTTTCATGATATCAGGTTTTGCAAAGGTGAAGAGATAGTACCGGTTTATGGTGTTTTGTTGCGGCAATCCAAACTCCGGATGAACCCTCAAACGCACGACCGAGTTCACGGAAGACCGATTTTTTATCTCCGTCTTGAAACGTATCGTTTTTCCATCAAGAACAATAGTCCTGTTCACTCCGAAATGGGCGCTTTCCTTTTCCGCCTTTCCCGTAAGGGTAATCTTCTTTGTGTTGCCTTCCTGCGTTATTGAATACGCCATCTCGCCGAAACGCATGGCTCTGCTGTTCCCGTCCGTCAAAAACTCCGTATAGGCGCGCTGGTCGTCCCCATAAACTGCCGTGGGGTTGGCATATGCCGTGAACAGATAATTCCTGCCAGTCTTCTTGTCAATCCAGCGGTTGATTCTGCCTCCTTCCGAAGGAATTATCTCCAACTTGAAAATATCATTTTCGAGATACACCATTTTCGGGATGACTCTCTCCGCAATAAATTTCTGTTTCCTTGTCACCCTGTTCCAGCTATTCACGGTCTGTTTGGCTATTAAATCTACGAAGTCCTTGTTGCGACAATTTGCGGCAATTTCATCTGACAACTGTTTCATCTCGGCATTGTGCTCTATGAGCAAATCATTTGCATAGGGAACTGTCCCTATCAACTGTTCCATTTTGTTCATTGCATCCGCAAGTTCCCGCCAGCGCTTGAAAAGCGGATAAATCTCAGAACCTGCCAATTGTTCAATAGCATTCTTAAGGGACGTTTCCGGCTCGTAAGCCATTGGATTCCACAGGTAGTCCGCCAGCGCTATCATCCCCGGGTCTCCCTGACCGGTAATAAAATATCCTGAAATATGTTTGAAGAAGTCAGGATAGAGATAAGGGAAGTTTTTTGCATCCGACAATCTCCACTGCCAGTCATTCTCAAAAAAGAAAGTTTTTCTATTCCACATCCCGTTCCATTTCTTTATCAGGTCTGCCCCTACGTACCTGCTAACAACATCGCCGCCGGTCCAGAATATCAATACATCCTGTGGAAGATTACGCATTATTTCTATATACCCTTTTGCGTCCATGTTATAAAAGGCAAGGGAAGAGCCGAAGTACATGGGCGGACAGAAAATGATTTCCGCATCCGGATTGACCTTCTTTGCGCGTTCCAGCATCTTTGTCACCAGAAAGAAATGCGCGTTGCCAAGATGCCCGAAATGTTTTATATCTGCGGGCGTAATGTGGTGTCCGGTATCGTCCCACATCGGCATCGGCACTCCGCCAGCCTTCACGATTTCCTCGACATATCCCAGGAGAATTTCCATGTCTGCGGGATTGGATATAGTGGGGATAGACTCCATGGTAGGTTCTACGCCAACGAGTCCCGCTGTGGGGTTAAAGGAAACCAAAGGATATACCTGATACCTGTGCGCCTCCCTGACTTTTGCCCGCATGTTTTCCAGCCATTTTTCACTCGGGTAGTCCTTGCGCCAGTCCGGTGTGCGCGGTCCAAAGAGACCTCGGACGAAGTTGTGCTTATATGCGGGGGAACAGCTGAAGCCACCGCGGAACTTAACATAAGGGTAATCATATATAGACGCTTTTTTCAAGAGCACGCAGTCATTCTCTCTTGTCGTCAACTGAATCAACGACATCATGCTCCACGTCAGTCCAAGAACATCCCGACCTTCGCAGATAATAACCTGTTTGCCTTTCTCCTCCAGCGGCTGTATCACATATCCTTCGCGCTGTGAAGGCACCTGCACCTTACCTGCTTTAATATATTTTGCAGAGAGAGTGTTTTTCCCTATGGAAATGATGTTCTTGTAGCGCTTTGCGTCGCGTTCGGTGAACACGATATCTATTCTGCCGCCCAGGTTCTCTATGCGGGATACAAAATCGCTGATAGCGGGCTCTGTGCTACCCGCCTTGTTTGTCAGTATGCACG
>JAKJFI010000009.1 GCA_022704985.1 Candidatus Omnitrophota bacterium
CGCTTTCCGTTCTTGGGGGCGACAGGCACAGGTATGGTCACTTTGGCTATGAAAACGGCGGCAGGACTGTCGGGCTGACGATATCGTCGAGGGGATTAAGGAATAATATCGTCCGGTTGACTGACGTAAAAAGATTTGCCGGAGATAAAAAGACCCTTGCCATGATTATGAAATCTTACGGCGCGTTCAGGTACGGAAAGACAAGGACAGAAAGAGAATTCAGGGAGATATATGCCAAGCCGGGGATAATGGTATATTATGCCGCGAGCGGCAAGGAGTTTGCTTCCGTGACGCTCCCTGCAACCGAGTTCAGAGGCGGCAACAAGAATGTCCTTGAATTTACAGGCAAAGAAGGGTTGGTGCTCGGAATCCTGCAGTATCTTGGAGAAAGGTTCGGTATCCCGGGGTTTTCTTTGAGCTTCCCGGATTTCAGCGAGGTTCCTGCCGGCATGATGTCTGCGGCTTCCGGGTGGTCTGTTTCGTCCGGGCTGATGATAAAAATAATAAACCTCAAAGAGACCTTAAGGGCATTTTCAGGGCAGACAGGTTTTCTCTTCCCTGACGGCGGGGAGATAACATTGTCTGTCATAGGCGGCGAATCAGCGGTGATGAGCAAGAAAAACGGGAAATTAAAGATAGAAAACGGAAGAGGCGCCAACGAGCTTGCGCTTTCTGAAACGGATATGGTGCGGCTTCTGTTCGGCTTGTCGTTCTGGGCGCCTGAAGAAACAAAGGCAAACATTGTGAAGGTGTTGAGGCAGTTTCTGCCATTTAATCTCTTTTTAGGCGGCTTGGACCATATCTGATGTTTTCATTATGTCAGTGGTGTGATTGTCAAGATGGTATATGACGTCCAGAGAAAGGATTATGGCGGCAGATACCCCCTTGCTCAATCATAAAAGTGTCAAATGATGCTGTGGTAGATGTTGTCCACGAACTCCATAGTTTTCAATGCGTCGGCAAAATTTGTCTGAGGCTGTTTTTTCGTCTTGATACACTCTATGAAGTGTTTGTTTTCATCGTAGAACCCGGCAAGCCTGAAAAATTCTTTACTGCCCGCCAATTCCTCGGCTTTCATCACTTCTCCCTGCTCCTTGTTATCCTTGTATATCACAGCCGTATCTTCGGGGTTGACGAACGCGCATATTCCCTTGCCGTGCATTTCAATGTTGTAGATGCGTTTGCCGGTTACCCAGTTGGCGGCTAAAAATCCGGTGGCGCCGTTTTCAAATTCAACCATTGCATGGAAACAGTTATCGTATTCCGCGAAAAGATTCTTCACCGAACTGACTATCTTCGCAGGTTCTCCGGCGATATATCTGAGAATGTCAACCGAATGTATCGCGTCGCAGGTTAATATGTCGATTGCCCCGTTGTAATACGGCGGCTGGTTGATGTGATGCTTGAAGAAGTTTGCCTGGCAGTGTATCACCTGGCCGCGCTCCTCTATCTTCTTTTTTGCTTCCACTATCGCCGGAGCAAATCTTCTCTGGAATCCGACCATCGTCAGGCAACCCTTTTTTGCCGCTGTGTTTGCCAGCTGTCTGGTCTGTTCCCGCGTTACTCCAGGGGGCTTCTCTATGAATACGTGCAGGCCCTGGCTCAAGCAGTGAAACGTTATGTCATACAGGTGATAGGGAGGCATGATAACATAAACCCCGTCCGGAGAAGTCTTTTCGAGCATTTCTCGGTAATCCGTAAAAGTCCGTTCTACTCCGTACTTCTTCGCAGTTTCTTCCATTCTGCTCGTAGACAGGTCCGATATCCCGACTATCTCGACATCTTTGATGGAATGGAGCGACGGATAATGAACGTTGTTTGCCATGCCGCCTGCGCCTACAACCGCAATCTTTACCTTTTGCATTTTGCGACCTCCTCAGTATTTACTGCCTTTGACTATAATGTTTCGTATTCTTCTGACCGTGTTTTCAAGATTTTTATTTATCAGCCTGAAATGATATTTGTTCATCAGAATCAGCCTTTCTTCTCTTGCCGCCGCCAAGCGTTTTTCTATCTCCTGCTCATTCAGTCCGTTGCGGTATCTTATCCTGCGTTCCTGTTCTTTGAGCGAAGGCGGAAGTATCCCTATGAGAACCGCTTCCGGAAATTCTTTCGCGATACTTCTTGCGCCCTGCGTGTCGATGGTTAGCAAAACCTTCCTGTTTTTCCCGAGCTTCGCAAGTATCGCCTTCTTCGGTGTGCCGTAATAGTTGCTGTAAACCTCCGCCCACTCCGCGAACGCGCCTTCCTCTATCATATTCCTGAACCGTTTTTCCGTCACAAAGTGGTAGTTGATTCCGTCCTTTTCTTCGGGGCGGGGTTTTCTTGTCGTATAGGAGACGACGAGCTCAAGGTCGGGGATATCCTTCTTTAATCTTACGGCTATGGTAGTCTTTCCCGTGCCAGAAGGAGCTGAAACGACAAAAAGCTTTCCAGATTTTTCTGAAGGCATTGTATTCAATCCCGGTATGAATGTTTATTCCGGATCCAGACCCAGCTGTCTTCTCCTCTTGGGGGTGAACGCTCCGTCCTTCTTTATTGCGCGTACCGCCCTTTTGGCGATGCTGTGGAAGCCGGTATTAAGTTGTTTTTCCCATTGTGCGAGCGCCTTGTCAACTTCGCCGTTCAACTCGAATGAGTGTGCAAGCACGCTGTCTACATAATCGGGATGTGGAAATTTTACAGCTCTCTCCAGATAGCGGGCCGCGTTCGCATAATCCATCCCTTTGTGATAGTACGTCCATCCCAGTTCGAAATAAAGGTCGTATTTTTCGCGGTTATATGTAAGCCCTCTCTTGAGAAAATCAATTCCCTTACGGTACCAGAAGAGCTGTTCGCGCGGGACCGATGCCAGTGATTGAACGGTTTCCACGACAGTTTGTATGCTGTTGTTTTTGTGCAGTTCCGCCAGCGCCGCGTCGTAACCGTCAAGTTTAGCAAGTATTGAGGGGATATTGTCTTCAGGCATGCCTTCTGAGTTGTAACCCTGAAGGTTTTCTTTCAATGCCGCGATATCCTTGGAGATTTTTTTCAGGGGTTGCGCTTTCTTCTGCTCCTGTTCCGGCAGGGCATTGAATTGTTCTTCAAACGTTTTCTCTGTATTGGCAGAGGTGCCGCCAACATTGGCAAATATGTTATAGGCCATGTGCCAGCCGCCTATTGCCCAGACGGTTATGTACTGGGGCTGAAGCCATGATACCGAATCCAGCAAGGGAAGCATCTTATAATGCTGTCCTTTGTGCCAGAAATCCTCGACATTCAGCCATAGCAGGTCCGCGGCAATCCCCCTGAATCCACCCAGAACAAGACTGCCGGCAACCTGTCCCGGCATCAGCAGCATGCGTCCTTCAAGGTCTTCCACCTTCCGCATGTAATCAATGTTTACCTGAAGAAGTCCGAGGGGGATGTAAAGGAAGAGAGCGATAAGAAGAATTATCCTGTTTTTTTTCCTGTTCATACTTCCCTCTTGTTGAAGAAATATATGCCTATCAGAATAGCGATGGTTATGTAGATAATGCCGTAAAGGGTAGTCTGCCCGATATATTTCCATGAAACGTTAACCCCGACGACCACCTTGTCCTTAATGTTGAAATTCTCATAGTTGGGGATTATCATATAGAGTATCTCGCCGAGTCCCTTAAGTATTACGTTTTCGGTTCTCTCAATCAGGGTCTTGCCGTAGGTGATGAGATGCCCGATGATATATAAAAAGAAGGAAAATATCAGATTGAAAGCATCTGTGGCGAAGGTCGCCACGGCAAGGGTGATTGAGCCCATGAGCACCAGCGAGACATAAATAAGAAAAATGGTTTTAAACGTCTGAATGTCGGGCGGACTTTTCTTTATCATAAGGAGTCCTACGAAGAAAATGCTCATCAGTAAGACATTGAGCAGTATTATCAGAGACTGTCCTATCAGTTTCCCTATGACAAAGTTATTCCGGGTGATGGGCTTAGCAAGAAGCGTATATATTGTGCGCTTCTCTATTTCGCTGGAAACGGTGGCGAGCGCGGTGAAAATTGCAATCAACGCGCCGAAGAATTCTATCGTTGAGAAACTGACGTCCTTTATCATCTTCAGCTCATCTTCCGCCGCGAGAAAAGAGAAGAATCTTGAAGCTCCTATAACGACGAGAGCCACCACCAGCAGGATATAAAACGTCTTTTTTCTCAAGGATTCGTTGAACGTATTCATTGCGATAATCCATGCTTTCTTCATTTTTATTTCCCCCTTATTCCACGCCTTTGTCTATACCGCCGCCGGTCTCATTGTCAAATTTTTCTATCGCTTTGACAAACAGGTCTTCCAGGTTTTCCGCCCGGTATTCGCTCAGCAGGTTGCCGAGCGTGCCAGTCGTCAGCAGGTTGCCCTTGTGGAAGATGACTATTCTGGTGCAGACTCTTTCGACTTCTGACAGAAAATGGCTTGATAGAAGAATGGTTTTTCCGGCCGCTTTCAGTTTGAGCAGAAGATCCCTCGTTTCCTTGCATCCGATGGGGTCAAGACCTGTGGTGGGCTCGTCAAGTATCAGAATCTTCGGGTCGTTGATGAGCGCCGCCGCCAGGCCGATTCTTTCAAGCATCCCCTTGGAGTAGTGTCTGAGCGACAGGTTCCTGGCATCCTGGAGGTTGACAAGCTCAAGAAGTTCATCGGTGCGTTTGGAGATGAGAGGAGCCTGCATGTCAAAAAGCTTCCCGTAAAATTTAAGGATTTCAGGACCGGTCAGGTAATCGTAATAATAGGGATTTTCAGGCAGGAAACCTATGTTCTTTTTTATGTCCACGGAATACTGATTTTTCCCCATGATAGTAATGCTTCCGTCCGTTGGAAAGACAATGCCCAGCAAAAGCTTCAGGCAGGTCGTTTTTCCCGAACCGTTGGGACCGAGTATCCCGAAAATCTCCCCTTCCTCGACGCTCATGCTTACTTTGTTGAGCGCCGCTACGGTCTTGTTTTTTCCGAGCGTATAGATTTTTGTGAGGTTCTTTGTTTCAAGAATTGCCATAATGCCCCCTTTTTATAGCCGGCAAACCGGAAGTTGATTACCAGACAAAAATTAATACCTTTAACTCTACCATAAAACCGTCAATTCTGTCAATCTCCATAGAGTTTATCGGCTATCTGTGCAAGAAGCGCTCCTCTCTCGCCGAAATAAGCGATATTTCTTCGCATCCTTTTCAGTGTGGCGTTGAGCCTGCGCCGCATGTCCGCAATATCGCCTTCGTTGTCTTCCATATCGTCTCTTATCTGGAATGCCAGGCCGAAATCCTCGGCTATGTTCGCAATGCGCCTGCGTTCGTTGTCGTCCGCTTTTTTGAAGAAGAGCGGGACGGCAAAACACAACTCAAACAACCTGCCTGTCTTCTTCGCGTCAAGGTTTCTTTTCATCCTGCGGGACAGAGGTTTGTCTTTGAAAAGTATGTCAAGCGCCTGTCCCCCCGCCATGCCTTCAGAACCGATTGCGGCGGCGGCGGCCTTAACCAGGTCGGAAATTCCTCCTTCTGCAATCGCCTCGAATCCAAGCGCCAGCAGGGCGTCTCCCGCGAGTATTGCGAGAGGTTCTCCGAATTTCCTGTGGCAGGTCGGCCGTCCTCTGCGGAAATCGTCGTTGTCCATGGCTGGCAGGTCGTCATGTATGAGGGAAAAATTATGAATCAGTTCAATCCCGCACGCCGCCTGCAAAAGCTTCTCTTCATTCACCCCGAAAATCCTGCCTGAGACGAGTACGATAATGGGTCTCAGCCGCTTGCCGCCTGAAAAGACGCTGTATCTCATGGCGCCGTGGAGTTTCTTTGGTTCCCTTCCTGCAGGGGGCAATATGCTGTCCAGCCGGTTTTCTATCAGTGTCCTGTATTTTTTTAGAACTTTTTCTTGCATGTGCAGACCTCTCATATCCCTATGCCCCTGATACCTCTCCGCGCTGGGAGAGGATAGGCGAGGGGGTAATCATATATATATTTTCTCCATTCGCGGACTTCCGAATCCGCACAGTATCTCCTGGGGAACGGTTCTGCATATCTTCGCCATCCGCTCTATCTCGAAATTATCCCCGGTTACCTGAAATATGTCCCCTGCATTTACTTTTCTTCCGGTGACGTCGATGAGGGTCTGGTCCATGCAGATATTCCCCACTATTCTGACTTTTTTCCCTTTATGAATGAGATGAAAATTGTTTGACAGGAGTCTGCTTAACCCGTCCGCATATCCTATGCCGGCCGTGGCGATGGATGCGGTTCTTCCGGTTGTATATGTAAGCCCGTAACTCAGTGAGGTGCCTTTCGGAACCGTTTTCACATAAAGCGCCCTGCAAAAATTTTTAACTGCACATTTAAGGGGCAACTTTTTATAAAGGCTGATTTCAGGATACACTCCGAAAAAGAGCAGTCCTATCCTTATCATGTCTGATTTTTTACATGCTTCGGGGAGGTTCAGGATTGCGGGGGAATTTGCTATGTGCCTGACAGGGACGCAATAACCGGCGATTGCGTCAAGAACAGAATTGAATTTATCCAGCTGTTTTTTTGCATAAGTCCTGTCTTTCCAGTCGGCGGTGGCGAAGTGCGTGAAAACGCCCTCAATTGTGATTCCCCTGTCTTTAAGCGCCTCCCGTATGAAAACAGGCGCCTTAGCGTGATTTACTCCTATCCTGCCCAGACCGGTATCTACCTTTATATGAACAATCGCTTTTTTCTCTCTCTTCCGGGCGGCGTTACCGATGGTTTTAAGCATGGATTCATCAAAAAGAGTGATTCGCACGTCGTTCATGATAAGCTCTTCAACGTCGCCCGGCAAAACAGGACCCATGACCAGCACGGGCTTTCTTATACCGGAGTTCCGCAGGGCAATCGCTTCCGATGTTGTAGCCACGCCGAAAGAGTCAACGGCGCTTTCAATGCTTGCTGATATTCTGTGCATGCCCATCCCGTAGCAGTCGCCTTTCACGCATGCCATGAATTTCTTGCCCGTAAAGTTTTTTATGCTGTTTATGTTTGCTCTTATGACCCCGAGGTCAACCTCTATCCAAGCTCTCTTTTCCATTTACTCCGAACTCCCTTGCCCCGAACACTTCTCTGATATGCCCACGAAGTGAGGGGTTCGCGATGCATCTTTTTTAAGACGTTTTCTCCCTGTTCCTTCCCGTCAATTCAAGAAGTCCCACGATAACGATGATTATGAGTACCTGAAACAGGATTATCATCCCTCCGAAAATATTCAAACTTCCAAGCAGGAGCGCGCCGATGCCGGTACAGAGGGTCAGGAGATATATAAAAAGGACTGTCTGCTTCTGCGTCATGCCGAGGGCAACCAGGCGGTGTGAAAGGTGATTTTTGTCCGCCCGGGATATCGGCAATCCCCGTTTTTTTCTTATCCATATCACAGAAAGGGTGTCAAAGAAAAGCACGGAAAAAATGACCAGCGGCGCAAAGACGGGAAGGAACGTATGGCTTTTGTCGTACCTGTAAAAAGTGAGGAGTATTGCGGTTGTCCCAAGGAAATATCCAAGAAAACTGCTCCCGCATTCTCCCATGAAAATCTTTGCGGGCGGGAAATTATGTTTCAGGAAACCCAGCACGCTTCCCAGAAAAACGGCGAGTATCGTGGCTACGAAAAGCTGCTGCATCTGTACGGCAAACGTAAAAAGGATTGAGCCGCTTATGAAGGCGACGCCGGCGCTCAGGCCGTCCATGTTGTCCATTAGATTGAAGCCGTTCATCATCAGCAGGAACCAGAAAGCGGTCAGTATGAAAGACTGGAAGTTGTTTGAAAGGAAAAACGAGAGCCGTATCCCCTCGGCAAAGATTATGGCGACCGCTATCATCTGAAGAAGGAGTTTCTGCCGCGCTGTGAGCGCTTTTTTGTCATCTATAACTCCGAATATTACTACAGCCAACCCGCCCAGGATAATTGCAAAAACCTGCTTAAAAGAGTTCGTGATGCCCGGGATATAAATCTTCAGAGCATCCGGCACAAGTCCATATCTGACCATTATAAATCCTGCGAATATGGTCAGGCAGAATGAGAGGTATATGCCGAGACCGCCCAACAGAGGGGTAGGATGCCTGTGCATGCTTCTTGAAGAGGGGATTGAAATAAAGTTGAATCTGCGGGCAACTTTTCCGGAAAGAAAAGTCAGTATGACGGAGAATAGCCATCCTGCAATGAAAGACCCGATATATACTCGTCCCCACATAAACCGTATTATATATTAAAGAAAAAACTTCATCAAATGCGTTGTATCCTGACAGTTATAATTTTTATGTCAGGGCAGAAGAGAGGCGTTTTTAAAAAGATTGTAACCGATTACAAATTGAGCTTGAATCTATAAATGATGATGTTAATATCGTGTTGGGGACTATTGGGAGAGATGGGAGAAGAGGCGGAAGAAGGTTATGAAAACGAATATCAGCACCAGAGCGAAAAAGAACAGACCGATTATCTTTTTTTGAGAGAAAATCCTGTCTTCGCCATACTTGTCTTCATAGTAATTGCCCACTAATTCGGCTATCTCTTCAGGCGATTTTCCCTTGAGTTGTTCTTTCCATTCTTCCGAGTTAAACTTTAATTCGTCCATTTGATTTTTACCACAGTATAGATTATATTATAACATGTTGCGAAAGTGAAAAACAAAATTGATGACCCTGCACTGCATTTGTCATTGCGAGGAACATTTTGTATGACGAAGCAATTTCTGAATAAGGTTGAGATTGTTGCGTTTAAGACGCTCGCAACGATAAAAATTGTATGTTCGGGGTAAAGGAGAAAGGAAAAAATGAAAAAGGTAGGAGCGGTAAGGATCGGAGTAATCGGGGTAGGAGGAATGGGTTCTGCTCACTGTAAAGGGATACAGGATCTGAAGGCGACTCGACTTGCACTGGTCTGCGACATAGATGAAAACGTCGCGAAGGAAAAGGGGAAAGAGTTTAACGTGCCGTATTTTACCGATTATAAAAAAGCGATAAAAAGCGGGCTCTGCGAAGCGGTGATAGTTGCAACTCCGCACTGGGTTCATCCGGAGATAGGGATATACGCTTTCAAAAACGGTCTGCATGTTCTTTCCGAAAAACCGATTGCGGTTACGGTTGCGGATGCAGACAAGATGATTGCGGCGGCGAAGAAAAGCAAGAAGGTTTTTGCCGTCATGTACCAACGCAGGACGACGAATATGGTAAAGAAGTTGAAGGAGCTGATTAAGAGCGGGGCTATCGGAGAGATTACCAGGACTTTGTGCATAGACCCTTGGTACCGTGCACAGTCTTACTATGACAGCGGAACCTGGCGCGCTACCTGGAGAGGGGAAGGCGGCGGTGTCATTATAAACCAGGCGCCCCATACCATCGACCTTTTCACGCAGGTCGCAGGTCTGCCTGTAAAAGTTAATGCCATGGCAAGAGCGCGCCTTCACAAGATAGAAGTAGAGGACGAAGTTTCTGCCTCCCTGGAATATAAAAACGGGGCGTGGGGTTACTACTATACGTCAACCTGCGAGCCCGGCGGTCCTTTTCACATGGAGATAGTTGGTGACAAGGGTAAAATAGTTGTTAGCGGGAAAGAGGTAACTCTTTATAGGTACAGCGTGCCGATATCAAAATTCACGCATCAGTCCAAAGGCATGTGGGCCTCCCTTGACATCAAGGAAGAGAAGGTCAAGATTAAAGTCGATGTTGCATCCTCGCACTCCGAGGTGATAAGGAATTTTGCCGGTGCTATCAGAAAGGGGGAAAAACTTGTTTCTCCGGGTATAGAAGGTCTTGCTTCCGTTGAGTTCCTGAACGCCTGCATCCTTTCCAGCAAGAAAAACAAGGCGGTAAAGGTGCCCGTTAACAGGAAGGAATATGATACGATGATTGGGAAGCTGGTCAAGACTTCGAAGGTAAAGAAAGCGGTGAAAGTGCAGAGAGTAACAGACCCGGCGCATGTGAAAAAATGATGATGGGAGGAAGAGTATGAAACCTGTAAGAATAGGCGTGATTGGACTGGGTGCTATGGGCTATGCCCATTGTGAGAACGTTCGTTCTCTCAAGGAAACGACGCTTGCGTGCGTCTGCGATAATGATGCGGCCGTTGCAAAGGAAAAGGGAGAAGAGTTCGGTGTCCCGCACTTTACGGATTACAGGAAGTTAATATCAAGCCGTCTGTGCGACGCTGTGCTGGTAGTCATTCCACACTGGTTTCATGCTTCCGTTACAATAGACGCTTTTAAAAACGGGCTTCATGTGATATGCGAAAAGCCTCTCGCAGTCACTGTATCCGACGTGGATAAAATGATCGCCGCCGCCAGAAAGAGCCGGAAGAAATTTGCTGTAATGCATCAGATGAGGACGGAGCCGTTTTTCAGGAAAGCAAAAGAGATTTTGGAAAACGGCACACTGGGACGTATACACAGGACGCTGTGCGTTGATCCGTGGTATCGTACGCAGGCATACTATGACAGCAACGCTTGGCGCGCTACATGGAAAGGCGAGGGCGGCGGCGTTCTCGTAAACCAGGCCCCGCACATCATAGACCTGTTCATCCAGCTTGGAGGCCTTCCTGTTTCGGTTTGCGCAAAAACAAGAACCCGCCTTCATGACATAGAAGTGGAGGATGAGGTTGCCGCAACCCTGCAGTACAGGAACGGTGCATGGGGTTATTATTATACGACTACCTGTGAGACTGCCGGTGCTTTTTATATGGAGATTGCGGGGGATACCGGAAAACTCGTAATAAACGGCAAGGAGAAGATGACCCTGTACAGGTACAGCCATCCGATTTCCGTCTATACGCATAAAGCGGATAGCATGTGGGCGGCTCTAAAGACTGATGAGGAAAATTTTGAATTTAAGAGCAACGTTATTACCGGGCAGACTGAGATTGTACAGAATTTTGCCGCCGCGATAAGGGGAAAAGAGAAGCTTTTGGTGGATGGAAGAGGCGGTCTGAATTCGGTTGAGTTTATTAATGCGTGTGTGCTTTCCGGCAAGAAGCGGAAACCTGTTAACATCCCGGTCAACAGGAAAGAATACGACGGGTTGATTGAGAAACTGAAAAGAACGTCAAAACCGAAGAAACGCGTTGTGCTTCAGAGGGTTACCGACCCGAAATTCGCCAAATGACATCAAACTGAATCTGCTGAAGTCATCCGGCAGGCCTTCGACATTGTCGATGCCGTATTTCTGCCATCCCAGCATTGTGAGTTTTTCTCCTATGTAATACCTGTAATTCTCGTAAGGGACGTCCTGGGGTATGCGGTGGTCTCCGTGTGGGGATATATCCGCCGTCTTCAGCAATTTTTCCACCCGTTTCAACTCTTTCAGGATTTTTATCTTTCCGGAAACCCGGGAAGGAGTCTGTTGTGCGCCGGCATATAAAAGGATGGGGGCGACCCCGAAGTATTCCTCTGGGGACGCCTGCCTTCGCTTCTCGCGTCCTTCCGCATGCCATCTTTCGAGCGTTTCTGGGAGATACCAGAATTTCCAGTGGATGTTCCTGTCAATGCTCTGAAAGTGCGTCTGTCTTCTGAACCTCTCCCTCGCAGTCACTGCCGGTCGTGACGCGTCTAAGATGCTTCTGCCATTGTTCCCTCAGTTTGACAATTGCTGTATTGTAAAATTGAAGATAGCGCTGTCAAGTTTTGACACGGAAAGTGAAAAATTTTATATTAATGGGGTGAAAGCCGCATATCTTTTAAGTCCCGGCAAGGTTTCCATAGAGGACATTCCGTCGTCGAAAATAGAAAGCGATACGGATGTTCTTGTCCGCGTCAGAAGCGTGGGCATCTGCGGTTCGGACATCCATTATTTCCTCGAGGGAAGAATCGGGAGACAGGTTGTCGCGGACAAGATTATACTGGGACATGAAGCCGCTGGAGAGGTTGTTGACGCGGGTGATTCTGTGACAGCCGTCAAGAAAGGGCAGAAGGTTGCGATTGAACCCGGGATAACCTGCGGTAAATGTGAACATTGTCTTGGAGGTTTTCCCAATCTCTGTCCGCACGTCATATTTTTCGGCACACCGCCGGTTGACGGCGCATTGAGAGAATTCGTGGTAATGCCGGAAGATAATCTTATACCGCTTGCGCAGGGGCTTGATTATAACGACGGCGTGCTCTCCGAACCTCTTGCCATAGGGCTTTACGGCGTTAAATTAAGCAGGTTCTCAGTGGGAGACGATGTTGCTATAGTGGGAGCGGGCCCCATAGGTTTATCGGTTCTTTTTTCGGTCAGGTCCGGAGGCGCCAAAAGGATATTTGTGAGCGACCTTATTCCTGAAAGGCTGGAAATGGCGAAGAAACTCGGCGCTGACAGGACGGCGCTCGCCTCGCGGGAAGATATTGTGGCCGCGGTACAAAAGGAAACCGGCGGGCGCGGTGCGGACATCGCCTTTGAAGCGGTCGGCAAGGCGGAAACCTTCAAGCAGACCAGCGAAGCGGCAAGGATAGGCGGGGAGGCGGTGATATACGGCATCCCTGAAGACGACAGGATGGAGTTTGATTCGCACAGCGTCAGGAGAAAACAGCTGCGCATTACAAATGTCAGAAGGTCCGCCAACGTAACCAGGCTTGCGCTTGACCTTATCGGGCAGAGAAGATTGCCGTTCTCTTCGCTGGTAACGCACGAGTTCCCTCTTGAAAGAATAGAGGATGCTCTCAGGATGGCGGCGGAATACAGAGACGGCGTAATAAAGGCTGTTGTTGTTCTGTAACTTTCATTTCCGGGAGGAATAAAATATGGACTTTAAAATTCTGGGAGTTGCTTTTATGTCTATTCTGGCCGCCGAACTTGCGGATAAGACTCAGTTGATAGGACTGAGCCTCTCGGCAAAATCCGGAAAACCGCTGTCGGTATGGCTTGGCTCCGTAGCGGCATACATGATTATAACGGTAGTAACCGTGATTGCGGGGGCTTTGCTTGCAAGGTGCTTCAAGCCGGAAGTCGTCAAATACACGGGAGCAGCCCTTTTCATTGTTATAGGGATTTTGATGTTTCTCGGGAAACTGTAAAAGAGGTGAAAGATGGTAAAGGTGGATATATCGGGAAAGGTCGGGATTGTTACCGGAGCCGCATCCGGCATAGGCAGGGCGATTGCCTCAAAACTGCTGGAGGCGGATGCAACAGTTGTTATAACTGATATAAATGAAGAGCAGGGACTTGCCGTGGCGGAGGAATTTGCGGCCAGACATCATAGCGGGAGGGCGTCCTTCATAAAGACCGATCTTTCCGTCAAGGCGGAAGTTGACGCCATGGTGCGGCAGGTGAAAGAGACTTGCGGGAGGATAGATTTTCTCGTGAACAACGCCGGCATACTCATACCCAGACTGCTTGTTGACCCGGAAGGGAAGGAAGAGGTGACCGGTGAAATTTTTGACAGGATGGTTGCAATAAACCAGAGAGGAGCGTTATTTTGCGCGCAGGCCGTGGCCAGGGAAATGCTGAAAGCCGGTATAAAAGGGGTGATTGTAAACGTAACTTCTGAAAGCGGGCTTGAAGGGTCGGCGGGGCAAAGCGTTTACGCATCCACGAAGGCCGCTCTCTATTCCTTCACGCGAAGCTGGGCGAAAGAACTGGGCAGATACGGTATCAGGGTTGCCGGCGTGGCTCCCGGCATCCTTGAGGTGACTGCTCTGAGAAGCCTCGAATACGAAAGGGCCCTCGCATATACGCGCGGCATAACCGTGGAAGAGCTCAGGCGGTCATATGAAAAGGTTTCGATTCCGCTCGGTCGCGTGGGGACCCTTGAGGAGGTTGCAAACGTTGTTTCTTTTCTTGTTTCTGACCAGGCATCTTACATA
>JAKJFI010000124.1 GCA_022704985.1 Candidatus Omnitrophota bacterium
CGAGATAGTTGCTGCCCTCATCCCTGATTTGCGCGCTGTTGAGATTGGGATACGTCAACAGGAATGTGGGAAGCGGGGATGCCGAAGACGTAGGGTTTCTTTGAGAAAGGATTCTTGCAAACGAGGGCCTTCATCTTGTACACCTCTTCTACGTTCTGGCAGGTGAGCACTTCTTCCGGGGTGCCCCGTGAAAATATTTCTCCCTCTCTCAGCAGGACAAGTCTTGAGCAGTATTCGGACGCAATATTCAGGTCGTGCAAAACCGCGATTACGGTGATGCCGCCGGAATTGAGTTCCTTGACGATATCCAGTATTCTGAAGCTGTGTCCGAGGTCAAGGTGCGAGGTGGGTTCGTCGAGCACAAGCAGGGATGTTTCCTGCACTACCGTCTGGGCAAGAAAAACGCGTTGTTTTTCGCCGTCTGATAATTCCCACATTTTTCTTTGTTTGTAGCGGTTAATCCCGAATTTTTCAAGGGTTTCCGCTATGATTTTCCTGTCGACCGGACCCAGACTGCCGTATCTCCCCGTGTATGGAAATCTTCCCATGGATACGAATTCCTCCACGGTGTAGGAAAATGAGACGTCAATTGTTGAAGGCATGTATGCGATTTTCTTTGCGTAGTCTTCAGCGGGTATTTCATGTGCGTTTATCGAGCCGAGCAAGAGAGCGCCGGAAGACGGTTTCAGTATTTTTGCTATTAGTTTCAAGAGTGTTGTCTTGCCCGAACCGTTAGGCCCTATTATGCCCAGCAGTTCTCCGCTTTGCACATTCAGAGAAATGTTCTTTAATATCCGTTCGCTGCTGTAGGAGAAATTGAGGTTTTCTATCTTTAACATTTTCCGTTACCAGAGTTCTTTGTATCTGCCTTTTAGAAGTATCGCGAGAAAAAACAACCCTCCGAAGAATCCTGTTATCACTCCGACCGGTATCTCCACGGGTCTTATGATTGTTCTGGCAAAGGTGTCCGCGAGCACGAGAAAACTGCCGCCGAGGAGAAAATTTATCGGAAGAGAACGTTTGTGTATAGGTCCGAAGAAAAATCTCGTTACATGCGGAATGATAAGCCCGACGAAGCCTATTATCCCGGCAAGACTGACGCAGAATCCCACGATGATACAGCATAAAATCAGGGCGAGTTTCTTTTCCTTTTCAAGGTTTACGCCCATGGATGCGGCTTTCTCCTCGCCTATGCTCATGATGTCGTAGATTCTTCCGGAAAATATCAGGAAGAGGGAGATGGCGCTTATCACCAGTGTTCCGGAAAGAAGCAGACCGCCCGGGAAATATGATATATCCCCTATGAGCCAGAGCATCGTTGACTGGAACTGTTCGTTCTTGATTATCGCCATGACGAAGAGAACGAAGGAGGAGAAAAGGAAATTCAACGCTACCCCCAGGAGTATGACAGTGGGGTTGTAGAGCCGCCGCTTTATTGATGCAATAAGAACTATGGTTATGCTGATAGTCGCGCCGAGAAACGCGAAGTACGGTATTACTGCGGTCCTGCCAAGTATCACTCCGATACAGATGCCGAGGGAAGCGCCGCCGGAGATGCCAAGTGTGTAGCTTTCAGCAAGGGGGTTCTTGAGTATCGCCTGCAGTACTGCGCCGGTTACGGATAATCCCGCTCCCACAATAAGACCTGCCAGAATCCTGGGTATCCTTATCCTGAAAAGTATTGTTTTATCGACGTTGGAGAGTGAGAATAACCGAGATAAGGTGTAAAATTCCGTGCCCAGGCAGAGCCCTGCAAGTATTGCCAGCAGGAGAAACAGAAAAACGGCAACGTATCTGATTTTCAAGATATCCCCCTTCACCCTGTTCCTCTCCCCGGCGGGAGAAGAGGAGAAATTTTTCTTAATCTTTACAGTACATCAAACGGTAGAGATGTTCAACTGAGTCCACGAAACTTACAGGTGTGGGACTGCCGACGACCGTGGATTCTATCCCTGCTATCCTGCGGTTTCTTACCGCATCAACGTCCCTGAGACGGTCCCACAGGATAATCTGTTCTTCTTCCATCCGCAGGAATACTATATTTTCCGGGTTGCGCTTGATTACTTCTTCAACACTGCACGAAAACCATTTCATCTTCACGTTTCCAAATATGTTGCGTCCTCCGGCGTACCTAATCATTTCATCGATGTACGTTTCTTTGCCGGTAGTAAAAATCGGTTTGAATCCGAGTATGAAGAAAAGCCGTTTCCTTGTGTTTTGCCTGCCGGCTATGACTATTATGTCGCGCAGGCGCGCTTTCTGCTGGCTGATTATCTTTTCCGCAGTATCGTGGGCGCCGAGTTCCTTTCCGAGCACGGCAAGGTTTCTGCATATGTCCTCAAAGGTGTAGAGCTGGTCAAGCACAAGTGTTTTAATTCCGAGTTCCTTGAGTTTTTTGATGGATTCAATCCGGTTTCCTTCTTTGGAGCCTATGACAATGTCGGGACTGAGGGTCAGGATTTTTTCAATATTCGGGTCAAGAAGTGTTCCGATAATCTCCTTGTTTTCTTTTCTTATATACTCGTCATGTATAGTCAGACCCACGATGTTATCCTCGAGCCCGAGAAGGCATATATTCTCGGTAATGTACGGACCGAGAGATACTATCCGCAGGTTTTCAGCCCCTGCGGAAAAAACCGTCAATACAAGCAAAACCGTTGTTATTAGCCGTCTCATTTTATTCCAGGTCGTACAGCTCGCCGTTTTCCGACAGGTCCGCAAGGTTCGGGTCGTTTGGACTGATGTTATATTTCTTGCTCAACGACCGCACACTGCCGTCAACAAACGCCACATTGGCAAAACCGTTATGTCTGAAGTGTACATTAGGTCCGTGATAGTCGCTATTCCCGGGAGCTTTCAGGTAATTGTTGCCGCAGACCTGGCCCCCGTTTCCCGGGTCGGCCCATATACCGCTGTCCGCAAGCAATATTGTCTGTGAAGGATTATGGATTCTGCTCAACCTG
>JAKJFI010000125.1 GCA_022704985.1 Candidatus Omnitrophota bacterium
CGGATTTGTTCCCAGTTTGTAGTCTTTTATATGAATGTACTCGATGAGGTGTCTTATTTTGGAGTAAAATGTCCAGGTGTCTCCATAATCATGGGCGATAACGTTTCCGGTGTCGTACAACAGTTTAAACGCCGGCGAATTTACCTCTTCGTACAGCTTTAGCATGTTGTCGCCGCTCAATCCTCCCCATCCATTGCAGTTTTCGTGTGCAAGAATGATGCCCCCGTCTTCCGCTATCTTTGCCAGTTCTTTCAGGCGCCTTATGGCTTCAGCGCCCCATTCCGCCTCGGAAAGAGGGTTCTCCTTGTTGTTGGGCCAGGACATCACGCGGATGTACCTCGTTTTAAGACGGTGCATCCTGGGAATCGCTCTTCTCAGTTCATCAACGTCCTTTTGAAAATCTCCCGAAATCTCCGTTGCCCAGTTTGCGATGGCGCTTGAGAAACATGATACCTTCAGTCCGGATTCCTCTATCTTATCGTATGTCTCGTCGAATTTGGCATCTGATACCATCGTGAGGTTTTCGCCGTCGACATTGCGTATCTCCATGTAGTGCCAACCAAGTTCCTTGTGCGCTTTTATCTGCGTCTCTATCGCCTGTCCCGCCTCGTCGCTTATGCCAGAAAATTTCATAGTGTCCTCCTGAGTTTTTATATAGTCTACCTCATGGAGCCGGACTTGTAAAATCTGAAGGTGCGTTATATAATGCAGTTGTGAAAGACAATACCGACTGCAGGCTGAAGTTTGAGGTTCTTCAGAGAATTAGCGTTTTCATATCCTCCATAGACAGTCTCCAGAAATTACTTACCCTTATAATGGAAGAAAGCAAGAGCATTCTCAACGCGGAGGCGAGCTCACTCCTTCTCTATGACAGGGAAGAAAAAGTCCTTTTCTTCAAGGTTGCAACCGGAGATAAGGGAAGCAAGATAAAGACAATCAAGTTAAAACTTGGACAGGGGATTGCGGGAACCTGTGCGAAAGAAAAAAAAGTAATAAACGTAAAGGATGTCTCGCAAGACAAGCGTTTCTTCTCTTCGGCTGACGAGAAAAGCAGTTTTCAGACAAAGAGCATACTTGCGGTGCCTCTTACCGGAAAGAAAGGAAAACTGCTGGGGGTCCTCGAAGTTCTCAATAAAAAGAACGGAGCGGCTTTTAACAGCGGTGATGAGGAATTGATGACCATCATAGCCGGACAGGCGTCCCTGGCGGTGGAAAACGCCCAGCTATATGTCAAGAGTATGAAAAATGCGAAAATGGCCGGAGTCGGTCAGACGATGCTTTCTCTTTCCCATGATATCAGGAACATACTTAACGGCCTGTCGGGCGGAATCTATCTGCTGGACGAGACGATGGGGTCGGTGCAGGGCGATTACGTCCAGGATGCATGGGGGATAGTGAAGTCAAACGTAAACAGAATCTCCGACCTGATACTGGACATGCTGAACTACTCGTCAAAGAAAAAACCGCTCTTACAGACTGTCGTCCTGTGCGATTTTCTGAAGGATGCCGTCAGCGTATATGACGAAAAACTCAAACAGCGGAAGGTAGAACTTAAATTTGAATTTGACCCGGAAATCAGGGAGATAAAAATTGATTCCACCGGCATGCAGAGGGTCATTCTCAACCTTTTCAGCAATGCGTTTGAGGTTGTTCCCGAAGAAACGGGCTGTATAAGAATATGCACGAAAAATCTGCCTGAAAAACGCAGGTGTGCAATAATCATTCAGGACAATGGGAGAGGCATACCGCCGGAGAACCTGAAAAAGATATTCGACATATTTTTTACTACCAAGGGACACAAAGGTACTGGGCTGGGGCTGGCGGTTGTCAAAAAAATCGTAACGGAACACGGGGGGACGATAGACGTTGCTTCTAAATCCGGCAAAGGCACGGCTTTTACTATTACGCTTCCACTGAACCTCTAAAATGGTAAGGATAAAAAACAAGAAAAATGTTTTCGTCGCCGCTTTCCTCACAACTATATTCTTTTTTCTGCTCTTCCGTCTTGCTATCTTCAGCAGTATCGAGAACGTTACCTACGACTGGAGGATGAAAGTCTTTGGTAACAGGCAGGTCTCGGGCGATGTGGTGCTTGTCTTTATAGGCGACGATACGCTTGACATGCTCGGGGAATGGCCCATATCGAGGCAGTGGTACGCAGGCCTCACGGAGATACTCAAGACAATGGGGGCGAAAGCGGTCATTTTCGACGTGCTCTTAATTGACAGCTCCGGAGAGGCGGACAAAGAATTTGCCGGCGCGTTGGAGAAGTCCGGCAACGTTATCCTGCCCTTTTATTTTGACAGGCCTGTTAAAACAAAAGGCGCGCTTCATTCGGAAAGGATGGTGCAGCCCCTCAAATTGTTCCGGGAGCGCGCGCTTACAACCGGTTTCATTAACATAATCCCGGATAGCGACGGCGTCTTGAGGAAATACCCGCTTTTTATCCAGTATCAAGGTGCGCTGAAAAGTTCTCTCTGCGTTGCTGTCATAGAGGACGTGCTGAAAGGTCATATAAATGGGATGAATGCGAGATACGTTGAATTTGAAACCCCCGGCATGATAAGAAAGATTCCGTTCTCCGGAGACTATTCTGCGTACATTAACATCTACAGCGATTTGAAGCAGTTCCCCAACTATTCTTTCATTCAGGTTTTTCAGTCATTCATGGAGTTGAGCAAGGGAGGACATCCTGTTATTCCTGTTGATGCGTTCGAGGACAAGATTGTGATTGTCGGCTCGACCGCAACCGGCGCTTCGGACAAGGCCGCGGTTGCCGGGGTTGCAAACTATCCTCTGATGGGCGTTCACGCAAGTTTTCTTGAAAACTTCTTCAGCGGGGGATTCATATGGAAGGCGGGAAATCCTGAAAACATCCTCATCTCTTTCATCTTTTCTTTCATCGCAGGTTTCGCCGCTGTCTCTTTTTCTCCTGCGGCGGG
>JAKJFI010000010.1 GCA_022704985.1 Candidatus Omnitrophota bacterium
AAGGACCTGATGCCTCTTTTCACCCTTGCGAAGTCCGACCTCACCAGCCACAATCCAGGGAGAATTCAGAAGGCGCTGGAAAAACTTACGATACTGGAAAACAGGGTTAAGGAAATTAATAAAAAAGACAGGCTGACAGCCTTCAAGCTTGCGCTTGACGGTTATGCTATAATGGAGATACTTGAAGTTCCGTCAGGACGAATAATCGGACTTGTTAAGGATGAATTGGAAGGCCTGGTGCTGGACGGAAAACTGAAGAATCGCAAGAGGTCGTTGACAAAGTATCTGAAGGAGCATAAGGAACAGTTCAAGAAAATCAAAGATTCCTCATCTGTTTACCCGCGGCATGGTTTCGGGGAGCAAGAAGACTCTCCCCGCATTGAGGATGAAGAAAGAGAGGAGGAAGGATGAAAAACGATAAACCGATATCTCTCACAGGAGGGCGCAGAACGCAAGACATTCGAGATAAAACAAAAAACTTAGATCTTTTATGGGCGCCCTGGAGAGTAGGATATATCACGGCGCTGCAGAAGGAAAGCGGGTGTTTCCTGTGCAGGGCGTTGAAAGCCAAAGGAAAGGAAGCCGATAAGAAACACCTTGTGCTGCACCGCGGTAAGACAGCTTTCGTAATCCTTAATCTCTATCCATATAATAACGGACATCTGCTGATAGTGCCGAGGAGGCATACAAGCGATATTGAGACGTTGAAACAGAACGAACAGGCGGAACTTTTCTCCCTGCTGATAAAATCAACCGGCATCCTCAGAAATGCAATGAACGCACAGGGATTTAACGCGGGCATCAATCTGGGCAAGGCAGGGGGAGCGGGTCTGGACACTCACATACATTTTCATCTTGTGCCCAGATGGAAAGGCGACAATAATTTTATGCCTGTAACATGTCATACGAAGGTAATATCGCAGTCGCTTGAAGAAACATACAAGTTGTTAAAAAAAGAGTTTGAGAGATTAAAGAAATGTACATAGCGGATTTTCACATCCATTCAAAATATAGCCGCGCCACGAGCAAGAACATGAACCTTGAGGAGCTTGCTCAATGGGCGGGACGCAAGGGTATAAACCTTCTTGGCACCGGGGATATCACACATTTTCTCTGGTATCACGAGCTTGTCAGGAATCTCGCCGAAACAGAAAGGGAGGGCATATACAGTTACGGCGGGGTTGACTTCATTCTTACGGGAGAGGTCTGCAACATCTATGACGACGGAGGCAAGAATCACCGGATACATAACATTATTTTTTCGTCTTCTCTTGAGAAAACGGAAAAACTCAACAGGGTGCTTGAACGCTACGGCGACATAAACGCTGACGGAAGGCCGATTCTGCAAATGCACGCCCGGGAACTTTTAAAAATAGTAAAAGAGATTGACGAGAAAGGGTTTCTGGTCCCGGCGCATATATGGACTCCCCACTTCTCTATATTTGGCTCAAATTCCGGGTATGATAGTATTGATGAGTGTTTCGGTGAGTATGCCAGCGAGATATTCGCTCTTGAAACCGGACTCAGCAGTGATCCCGAAATGAACTGGATGGTCTCTGCTTTGGACAGGTTCTCGCTCATTTCAAATTCCGATGCGCATTCGCCGGCCAAGACTGGAAGGGAAGTGAATATCTTCAGCGCTCCATTCAGTTTTCCCGAGCTACGGCAGATATTGAAGACCAAAGACAGAAACCGGTTCATTGCAACGGTTGAGTACTTTCCGGAGGAAGGCAAATATCATCACGACGGGCACAGGAACTGCGGTGTCAATATGACACCCGATGAGACTCAGGAAAACCATGGTATATGCCCGGAGTGCGGCAGAAAAGTTACCATAGGCGTACTCAACAGGGTGTACCAACTTGCGGACAGAAAGAACGGGGAAAAACCTGATATATTTATTCCTTTCAAGAAACTGGTGCCTCTTGACCAGATAATAGCAAGCGTGATGAAGAAACCCGTGGACTCAGCGGCGGTAAAGAATAAATTCATTGAAGTTCTGGACCGGCTCGGAACAGAGTTTTCCATACTGCTTAAACTCTCTGAAAGAGAGATGGAAGGAAAGATAGAAGACAACATAATATCCGGAATAAAAATGGTAAGGGAAGGAGGAGTAAACATTGAACCGGGATATGACGGAGAGTTCGGCAAGGTTGAAATCCGTATTGGAGATTGTTCGATTAACGAGCAGCAAACCCTTTTTTAGCAGTCTCTATAACAGGTTTGTATTCCGCAGAGATTCCGTGCTTTTCAAAATCCTCTCCGCGTACCTTCTTCCCTTCGCGCTTCCATATATGCTTTTTATATACGTCAAAAAGATTTTCACGCGGCGAAGGGATTATGGATTCCCGGTCATCAGCGTGGGTAACATAACATCCGGAGGAACTGGCAAAACACCTCTGCTGATGGAGATTGTGAGAATTCTCCACAAGCATGGCAAAAAGGTAACGGTTGCATCTCGGGGATTCAAGGATGAAAACATGTTGCTTGCCCGTAATTTCCCCGGACTTGAATTTACATCCAAAAACCGGCAGGGACTGGCAGCGATAAAGGGTTTCCCGGGAATCGTAGTGCTGGATGACGGGTTTCACTGTCGGTGGGTAAAAAAAGACCTGGATATTCTGGTGATTGATGCCTCCAATCCGTTTGACAATAACCGGCCGATACCCGCAGGTCTTCTCAGGGAGCCGAAATATTTCATGAAACAGGCAGATATCTTCGTGGTTACAAGGACGTACATGGTCAGCAGGACAAAACTTGAAAACCTTTATTCTTACATCAGACAATTCAACAAACCGATATACGTTATGGACTACGAGGTGAAAAAACTGCAAAACAAGCTTCGGAGCATAAGCGCTGACGTCGTGTTGGGGAGCAATGTGATTGCCTTCACGGGCATAGGCAACCCCATGAATTTTTTCGCCCTGCTGGCCAGACTTAAACCCTCCAGAATAAAAGGTATAATATACCCTGACCACTTCCATTACAGCGATAAGGACGTGGAGGAGTTTTGCCGGTTCACCATGAAGGAGCGAACCGATTGCATTATAACCACGGAGAAAGATTTCGTGAAGCTTGAAAAGAAATGGCCCTGTGAATTGCCTTTATTCTATCTGGCGCTTAAACCGGTCCTGAAGGAACTTTCCGGCAAAAAAACTGTTTTTGACACGCTGCTTCACTCAATGATAAAATAGGCGACCCATTCAAGGAGGTAACCATGAGTTTCGCCGTCACAAAATTCATCAACGACAAGACCGAAGAGCTGCAAAAAAAAATAAACGGTAACAAGAAAACGCTTATAGCCATATCTGGCGGTGTTGACAGCATGACATGCGCCATGCTGGCCAGAAAAGCGCTTGGGAAGGACTTTATTCTTCTCTATCTCGACAACGGACTCATGAGAGCGGGAGAATCCGAGGAGATAAGAAAGTTCTTCGAGGGCATAGGGCTGGAACTTCAGATATGGGACGTTAAGGAACAGTTCTTCGCGGGACTGAAAGGCAAGATTGACCCGGAGGAAAAAAGAATCGCCTTCAGAGACATCTTTTACAGGACGCTGGGACAGGCGGTCAAGAGCTATTCAGTCGATTTCCTGATACAGGGAACGATAGCAACGGATATAGCGGAAACCCAGAAAGGGATAAAGACACAGCACAACGTGCTTTCACAGGTCGGACTCAACCCGGTGCACTTCGGGCTGAAGGTGCTTGAACCGCTTAAAGAGCTGTACAAACATCAGGTGCGCGAAGTCGCAAAGAAACTGGGACTGCCGGCAAAATTCGCCGATAGGAAACCGTTTCCCGGCCCCGGACTGGCTACAAGAATCATCGGTGAGGTTGTGCCCGATAAGGTGGAAAAGATACGCGCCGTTACCAAAATTGTGGAATCAACAATAACCGGAGCGAGCATATTCCAGATTCTTGCCGTTCTCATGAACGACAGGGCAACCGGGATGATAAACGGCAAAAGACTCTACGGAGATATAATAGCCATACGAGCGGTCGAATCAAAGGATGCGCTGACTGCCGCTCCTGCCAAGATTCCCTGGGCAACCCTGTTCAAGGCGAGGGACAAAATTCTTGCAGAAGTTCCGGGCGTGGTGAAGGTCGTTTACGACATAACGCCTAAACCTCCGAGCACGATTGAATACATCTGATGACTGGGATTAACCAATGAGCGAGAATTGCGGGATTTTCGGGATTTGTAACGCAAACAGCGAACCTGCTTCAAGAGATATTTATTACGGTATCTTTAAACTGCAGCACCGCGGACAGAGACACTGCGGGATAGCAACTGCGTCAAGAGACATCCACATCATCACTCACAAGGGGTTCGTAAGACATACCTTTACCGATGATGAGCTCTGTATGCTCAAGGGTGCATCAGGAATAGGCCACGTCAGCCTGAAGGAACGCCAGCCCATCGTCTTAATTTCTCGGATGGGCAAGTTTGCCATCGCCTTCAGCGGCAACATACTGAACGGGCAGAAACTTCGCGATGGACTGAAGGAACGCGGCCATTCATTCAACAGCGAAACAGATATTGAACTAATCGGAAAACTCATATCTATCGAGAAAGATTTTCTCAATGGCATCATGAAGCTCCGAGAGAAGGTGAAGGGCTCGTACAGCATTGTCATGCTTACAAAACAGGGAATTTACGCCGCAAGGGATCCTCAGGGCTTTAAACCCCTTATACTTGGCAAAAACGGACGCCAGTTTGCGGTATCCTCGGAATCAAGACCATTCGACATAACCGGTATGGAGATATACAGGGATGTTGAGCCGGGAGAGGTGGTTCTTATAAACAAAGACGGAATAAAAACTGTTGCGAAGGTTAAAGACGGCAATCCTGCATTCTGCACCTTTGAATGGGCATACACGGCATCCGTTGATTCTGTCATAGACGGCATCTCCGTAATGAAAGCGAGAGAAAATTTCGGTATAAAACTGGCAAAAAGGGATAAAAAAATATCTGCCGATATAGTATCCCCGGTTCCATTCTCAGGCATAGGTTGCGCACTGGGCTATCACGGGGAATCAGGGATACGGTATGAGGAAGCTTTCCTGATAGACAGGTTTGCCAGCCGCAGTTATACGCCGCCTACGCAGGCAAGCAGACACGAAGAGGCGCGTATAAAACTTTCCGTAATAAAGAATAATGTAGTCGGCAAAAAGATAATACTTTGCGATGATTCCATAGTCAGAGGCACTCAGATACAATTCAAAGTGATGGAGCTTAAGAATGCCGGAGCGAAAGAGGTTCATGTTCGCATTGCCTGCCCTCCGTTGATGTCGCCGTGTTTTTATGGGTTATCTACACGCTCGTACAATGAACTTGCCACCAAGAAATACACCTTGGAAGGTATAAGGAAAAAAATTGGAGCGGACACGCTTGAATTCAATACGCTGGAAGATTTTATAGATGCGATTGGACTGCCTGCGGATCATCTCTGCCTGTCGTGTTTTACGGGCAAAAAAATCAAGAAGTAGCGAGGGGTCGGGATTTAACTCTCCAAAGGTCGCGAATGAAAGGCAAGATAGTACTGGAAAACGGGGAAGTTTTTGAAGGCGGCATTATATGCGGCGGCGCTGCTGTTACGGGCAGGCTTGTATTTGATACAAGGGTGGTCGGTTACGAAAAAGTTCTGACCTCCCCGGAGTATGCAGGAAAGATAGTCTGCTTCACATATCCGTTAGTCGGGAATTACGGTGTATGCGCCGAGGATATAGAGAGCGACACAATCTATCCGGCGGGCGTTATAATTTCGGAGTACAGCGAGATTCACAGCAACTTCAGGGCAGAATGTTCGCTGAAGGATTTTCTCAAAAATAGCGGCGTTACTCTTATCTGCGGCGCGGATACTCAGTATATAGCCGCAACAGTAAGAGAAAACCCTTCAATGCGCGCGGTTATAACGCCGGCATCATCCGGAATCAATTCTGCAATGAAACTAATGGGCAGTTCCGGTGATAACAGCGCTGAAAAGAAAATCTCCGCGCCGGGAACCGTTGAGAAACGTCCTGCGCCGATAAAAAATAAAAGGTTTCTTGCAGTAATTGACCTCGGCCTGAAGAAAAGCGAAAGAGCCTTTTTAGATTCTTCAGGGATTGAGCTTGTGCTTATAGGCGAAGGCGGTTTACAGACATCCGGCGCTATCCTGCGTTCCGCAACAGGTATCTACATTTCCTCGGGGCGCGAAGATATACGCACGATAGAAAATACCGCGGCGTTGCTCAGCACCGCGCTGGGCAAAATTCCTGTTTTTGGAACCGGACTGGGACACATAATTGCAGGGGTTGCTCTCGGCGCTACGGTTTCATGCCGAAACGTCAACCACTACGGCATCAACCAACCGGTCTCTGACATAAAAGGCAGGAAGTATTTCATTACCGAGCAGGCTCACAGCCTTGTGCTGGATAAAGATTCTGTTTCACGCATTTTAAAGTATGTAAACGTGAACGACGCGTCTGTGGAAGGGCTTGAGGACAAAGGCAAGAAGCTTTTAACAACGGCATTTAATCCCGCAGAAGAGGATTTTAGAAGTTTTCTCACGATGATAAAGGAATAAATATGCCTGCAAGAAGAGACATTCGAAAGATAATGATCATAGGCTCAGGGCCTATCGTCATTGGACAAGCATGCGAGTTTGATTATTCCGGGTCCCAGGCATGCAAATCCCTGAAAGAAGAAGGTTACGACGTACTGCTTGTGAACAGCAACCCCGCCACTATCATGACCGATCCAGAGATGGCAGATACGACCTATCTTGAACCTCTTACGGTGGAAATCCTTTCAAAGATAATTGAAAAGGAACGGCCGGACGCGCTGTTGCCGACGCTTGGCGGCCAGACAGGACTTAACCTTGCCACGTTTCTGGAGAAAGAGGGGATTCTGAAAAAGTATGGCGTGGAGGTCATAGGCGCCGGAGTTTCAACCATTGCCATGGCTGAAGACCGGGAGCTTTTCAAGAAGGCGATGACCGACCTATGTATAGGCGTACCTAAGAGCAAGCTGGCATACAACATAACAGACGGGATGGAGATTGGAAGGCGTTTCGGGTTCCCGCTGATACTGCGTCCCGCTTATACTCTCGGGGGTACCGGCGGGTCCGTTGTATATAACCTTGAAGAGCTGGAGAAAAAACTTGAATACGGTCTGGAAACCAGCCCTATTGGAGAGGTGCTTGTTGAACAGTCCGTAATGGGATGGAAAGAGATAGAGTTTGAAGTCATGCGCGATTCTATGGACAACGTTATCATAGTTACGTCTATGGAAAACGTGGACCCGATGGGATTGCACACCGGCGACAGCATAGTAGTCTCACCTTCGCAGACCCTGAGCCGTAAAGAGTATGAAAATTTCGTGAACATGTCAAAAAGAATCATCCGGAAGATAGGCGTCGTCGGAGGCGCCAATATACAGTTTGCATCCAATCCGGAAAACGGCGAAGTCGTGATAATCGAGGTCAACCCGAGAGTCTCCCGGAGTTCCGCGCTTGCTTCAAAGGCAACAGGCTTTCCCATAGCCCGCATAGCCGCAAAACTTGCAGTGGGCATTACCCTTAACGAAGTGAAGAACCAGATTACGGGAAGGACAACATGCTTTGCGGAACCCACTGTTGACTACTGCGTTTTCAAGATACCCCGTTTCACGTTTGAAAAGTTTCCTGCGGCCGACAGGACGATAACCACATCAATGAAGGCTGTGGGCGAAGCGATGTCCATAGGAAGGAACTTCAGGGAAGCGCTGCAAAAGGGAATGCGGTCGCTTGAGATAGGCCGGTACGGACTCGGCTGCGATGGCAAGGACAGGTGGAAAGTAAATCACAAGTTCACACCCGAGGAAAAAGAGCTGATATCCAGGAAGATATCAATGCCTGACGACGAACGTCTCTTCTATGTGAGATACGCGATGCACGCCGGATTTTCAGTTGACGACATCTATAAGCTTACAAGAATAGACCCGTGGTTTCTTCACAATATAAAAAGAATTACTGACATAGAAAAAGAGCTATGCAGGTATAACGCCGCCGCCATTCCGCAAGAAATTCTTGAAAAGGCAAAAAAATCCGGATTTTCCGACAGGCAGATATCACAGATAACGAAAACAACTGAGAAAAATATACGTAAAAAAAGAAAAGAACACAATCTGAAGGCGTCCTTCAAACCGGTGGACAGCGTAGGGGGCGAATACAAAGCGGAAAAACCCTATTATTACTCGACGATGGAAAAACATGACGAGGCCGGTTCAACCGATAAACCGAAGGTGGTCATACTGGGCGGCGGACCAAACAGAATAGGACAGGGCATAGAATTCGACTATTGCTGCGTGCACGCATCATTCGCCCTGCGCGAGGACGGTTATGAGAGTATTATGGTAAACTGCAATCCGGAGACGGTAAGCACCGATTATGACACTTCGGATAAGCTCTACTTTGAGCCGATAACGGTTGAAGACGTACTCAACATTATAGACAAGGAAAAACCGTTGGGGGTGATACTTCAGTTCGGCGGACAGACACCGCTAAACCTTGCACTGCCGTTGAAAAGAGAAGGCGTCAACATACTCGGAACCAGTCCGGAGGCAATTGACGCCGCCGAAGACAGGGAGCAGTTCAGACAACTGCTTGAAAAACTTAACCTCAAACAGACCCCCAACGCAACAGCAACGTCATTCAAGCAGGCGGATGCTATAGCGGACAGAATTGGATACCCCGTATTGGTCAGACCTTCCTACGTTCTCGGCGGAAGGGCGATGGAGATAGTCTATGACCGTGAGTCGCTTGAATCGTTCATGCAGAAGGCCGTCGACGTATCTTCCGAGAGGCCGGTGCTTATAGATAAATTTCTTGAGGACGCCGTTGAGGTGGACGTTGACGCGATATGCGACGGAAAGCTCTGCGTGATAGGCGGGATAATGGAGCATATTGAGGAAGCAGGCGTGCATTCCGGCGACAGCGCAATGGTACTGCCGCCGTACAGCCTGAAAAGAAAAACCATAGATAAAATAGCAGACGCAACCAAGCGCCTGGCTCTTGAGCTTAACATCAAAGGGCTTATAAACATGCAGTATGCGGTTAAAAACGATGATATCTATGTTCTTGAAGTCAACCCGCGCGCATCCAGAACCATCCCTTTCATAAGCAAAGTCATTGCGGTTCCGCTGGCGAAACTGGCGACGAAGATTATGACGGGAAAGACACTGCAGGAGCTGGGATTCACAAATGAAGTCAAGGTCAAGTACTTTGCAGTCAAGGAATCGGTATTTCCCTTCAGCAGGTTTCCGGGCGTGGACGCAACTCTCGGTCCTGAGATGCGTTCAACAGGCGAGGTTATAGGAATGGACAAGACTTTTGAAATGGCGTACGCTAAGAGCCAGCTTGCCGCGGGACAGAAGCTTCCACTTTCCGGAACTGTTTTCATCAGCGTAAAAAATAAGGATAAAGCGGCCGCAACCACCGTGGCGAAAGGTTTCCAATCCATGGGTTTTGAAATTCTTGCAAGCTCAGGTACTGCAAAGTACCTCATGGAAAAGGGAGTGCCGGTCAAGGTAGTGCCCAAGGTTTTCGAGGGAGAACGCCCCAACATAATGGATTACATGAAGAACAACCAGATTTCACTCATCATAAACACACCTTCCGGCAAGAAACCCAAAACGGATATCGTTTCCATAAGAAGCATCGCAGTCAGCAGAAACGTTCCCCTTATAACGACAATCCCCGGAGCGAAAGCAACGCTGGTGGCGATAAAAAAACTGAAAGAGGACGCCATAACAGTAAAAAGTCTCCAGGAATACCACAAAGAACTTAAAAAAGTTGCTACTGCAAAGTTATAAATTTCTGATTGAGATTAAAAACAATACTGCCGTGAATGGACGGCGATGGAACTGTTAATAGATGAACTATAAAAGCGTTGACTGCGGCATAAGTTTTATGAAAGACTTCTGGAGAAAAAAATGGCTGCGATAAGAATCATTCCGTGCCTTGACGTAAAAGACGGCAGGGTGGTAAAAGGCGTACATTTTAAGAACCTGCTTGATGCTGGAGACCCTGCAGAACATGCGGATTTTTACAGCAGGGAAAAAGCAGACGAGCTGGTATGCCTTGACATAAGCGCAACGCCTGAGGGAAGAAATACAATGGTTGATGTGGTGCGAAAGGTATCCGACGTGATTTTTATCCCCATGACAGTTGGCGGGGGAATAAAAAGCCTTCAGCACATAGAAACGTTTCTGAAGGCCGGAGCGGATAAAATTTCAATGAACACTTTTGCGGTGAGGAATCCGGAGGTTATCCGGGAAGGAGCGAAAAAGTTTGGCAGCCAGTGTATAGTCATAGCTATTGACGGTAAGAATATCGGAAAAGACCGGTGGGAGGTGTATGTGGAAGGCGGAAAGACCCCCACGGGAATCGATGTCGTTGAATGGGCAAGGAAAGTCGAAGACCTTGGCGCCGGGGAAATACTCCTGACAAGCATCGATATGGACGGAACGCAGAGCGGCTACGACGTGAGAATGACAAGGATTGTCGCCGACAGCGTGCGTCTTCCGGTAATCGCATCCGGAGGCGCAGGCGCCCTTGAACATCTCTCGGATGTGGTAAAGAAGGGCAGGGCAAGCGCGGTATTGCTTGCGTCTCTCCTACACTTCAGAAAATTCACAATCGCACAGATAAAAGACTATTTCAGGCAGCAAAGCATAGAAGTCCGCCTCTGAATATGGATATACTGGTGTTGGATGACGGGGTGAAAGGTAATTTCAATCAGGCATACGGTATAGCTTCTGCCCTGTCCGGGGCAAAAATCGAAATCTTATCTATTCCGGCCAGGGGGATATTGTATTCCCTGCCTGGCAGAAAAGGCCGGTATCCGCTATCAGGAAAACTTCTGGCGCTCCTCTGCACTCTCGGCATGCGCGGGTTGACATCCGCTTTCACGGATACGATACTGCCTGAATGGAAGCGTCTCCGGAGAAGGCGGTTTCGTCTTGTCATATCGTCCGGTTCGGTTCTCGCTCCGTTCAATATTGCGCTTTCCCGTAAATTCGGCGCAAAATCAGTAAATGTCATGGTGCCATCTCTTATTAAACTGAAACTCTTTGATTACCTAATAATTCCTTACCACGACTATATGCGGCTTCCCGTGAAACGGCGTCCTGATAATCTTATCGTAACCATGGGCGCGCCTAACCGGATTACGTCAGATTTCCTTGAGGCGGAGAAGAAGCGCCTCATGAAGACGATAAACATTGACGAAACAAAAAAAACTATCGGCGTCATTATAGGGGGTAACGACCAGAATTATCGCATCTCAACGAAATTTATCCATGCACTCATTTCGGCATTGAGTATTTCCGCAGGAAGGCACAATTTTATATTCACGACATCCAGGAGAACCCCCGAAACAGTTGTCGCTTTCCTGCAGGAACATCTGAAAGACATTAAAAACGTAGTGTACGTGGAATTTCCGGGTTATTCAAGCCAATCGCAGTACCCTGGGATACTCGCCTTATGCGACTATATCCTTGTTACAGAAGACAGCATTAACATGGTTTCAGAAGCGGCCGGTACGGGGATGCCCGTATTGATACTGGGGGTGGAAAGGAAGAAACCCGGCAGGAAGCTTATTTTCGATTTAACCCTTGAAAAATTCACGGAAAAGAGGTATGCTGAATATTTGCCGGCTGACGAGATTTACAGGATAAACGAGAAACTGGAACTCACTGAAAAAGTTTCCTGCGAACGATTAAACGAAGCGAGAGAATGTGCCCAAAAAATCTTAAAGACCTTAGGATAAGAAAAATACTCATCATCGGGTTGAACTGTCTGGGAGATAACCTGCTGCTCACGCCTGCCATTGCGAAAATCCGCGATACTTTTAAGGATGCGGAGTTCGATATCATCATCGGACCGGAAGGGATAGCTTTTGCAAACGACCATCCGTGGTTTTCAAGGAAGATTGTTCTGGACTGGAGAAAGAGCGTTTTCAAATTTATCGGTGATGCGAACAGGACGCGCTACGACCTGATAATAAACTTCAGGAACAGTCCTCTGCCTTTCTTCCTCCGGGGAAAATACAAGATGAATTTTTACTGGCAGGATTTCCTATCCGAGAAAAGTTATACGCACGAGTCCAAGAGGATGCTGGATTTTATCGCACCGTACTTCGGTAAGGAGCAAAACGCACAACTTTGTTTTCCTATATCCAAGAAAGACAGAGATGCCGTTGAAATATATCTCAAGGACCTTGGAATAAAAAATTCCGATATCCTCGTTGTGCTGAATCCCGCGGCAGGCAGGGGCAGAAAGCAGTGGCCCTCGGAGAAATTCTCAGGAATGGCAAGAGAACTTGTAAAAACGTATGTGGATATAAAGATAATTCTTACGGGCATGCAAAAAGACAGAGAAACCTGCGAAAGAGTAAAGAGCGATATCGAAAATGGAGCGGTGTTTAACATGGCGGGCAAAACATCACTGAAAGAACTTGCCGCTCTGCTTGAAAAAGCGGACCTGCTGGTTACAAACGACACCGACACCCTCCACTTGGCAAGCGCTGTGCACTGTCCGGTTGTCGCCATCTTCGGACCGACCAATCCCTATAGGTACGGCCCCGTAGGGACAAAAAACGTGGTTGTCTATAGCAATCTTGATTGTTTTCCCTGCAATGAAAAAAGACGGTGCAGAAGAAATTATATGTGTTTGGAAAAAATATCGGTTGAACAGGTTGCAAAATCCGCCATGCTTATACTGGACGAAAAAAAACAGCCCCACCTCTTTGACTTATGAAAATACTTAGAGTGCTTCCCTCAATGGACATGGGCGGCATTGAAAGGGGAGTCTACGATTTTTCCATAAAGGCTTCGGAGCTCGGCCACGAGGTAATTCTTGCCTGCGGAAACGGAAGATTCATCACAGACCTTACAAGAAGAGGGATACGATGGCATGAGCTTCCCATGGACAGAAAAAACGTATGCACATTTGTCAGGTCATATGCGCGTCTAAAAAAAATCATCGGGTGTGAGAAGCCAGACATAGTCCATGCGGAAAGCCGCTTTCCCTGTTGGATAACCCGCTTTGCGATGAAATCCTTCCCAGATATTCCGTGGATAACAAGCATACACAGCTTCAACCGGCTCAGATGGTACAGCCGCTCGGACGGATTTGGAGACATGGTAATAGCCGTAAGTTCCGCTCTCAAGAAACATGCTGTTGAATACCTGGGCATTCCCCCGTCAAAAATAAGGGTTGTCTACAACGGAATTGCCGAGGAATTCACGCAAATTAGGAAAATCCCGGACGACACTCCCCGCATAGGCATGATAGCCCGTTTTAGCTTTTACAAGGGGCAATTCCTTTTGCTCGAGGCGGTTAAAATACTGCTCAGTGAGGGTTGGAGACTCAAGGTGCTTATCGTC
>JAKJFI010000011.1 GCA_022704985.1 Candidatus Omnitrophota bacterium
CCGCCAGCACAAGCGCAATCTCCCTGTCCTTCTCCCATGTCAGGATAAGAAGCCAGACAAGGAAGAAAGACGGTACCACGGACATCTTCACGTAGTTCAAGACCAGTACCTGCAGTCCGCTTATGACCAGAAACTGTTCGCTTAACCTTATAAGTTTCCTATTCACCTGCAAGCACCTCGTAGATACAGGAGAAACAACCGTGCGGTTTAACCGCAATTTCGAGGAAAAGAGAATCCCTGCCCTTTTCCACCCTGACAACGTCGCCCACTTCTATCCCCACGGGATATAAACCGCTGTAGCCCGAAGTTAAAACCTTATCCCCTTCCTGCACCAGACTGTCAGTCGGAATATATTTAAGGGAAACATATGGAACCCCGCCTCCGACAAGAACGCCTATCTCTCTTGTCCTGTCAATGACAACGCTAACTCTGGACTTGGCGTTGAAAATGGTCATTACGGTGGATGAATTTTCCATCGCTGCAGAAATCCTGCCGATTAGAAAAAGGTCTTTGGAAAGAACTGCCATATTCTCCTTCAGACCATCCTTGCCACCCTTGTCAATGACGAGTTCCGCAGGAAAAACGAAAGGTTTTATAGAAGCTACTTCGGCTACAGCAAACCTTTTCAGATAATTCCTGTCTGCTTTTATATCAAGGATTTCCCGAAGCCGCTTGTTTTCTGCGATGAGCTCTTCGTAGTTTATCCCCCGCTCTTCGGTATATCCGACGTTTTCACAGGCACCGCGCTCTCTCATGCGGCCCTTGTTCACGACGAACAAGGACAAACAGAGTCCTAAAACAAACAGTATTTCTCTTCTAAAACGCCATAACATGTGTTAATCAGTCCTGCGGGAACTGTTTAAAATAGGTTGTTTCTTCCAACATCTTCCCGGTTCCCCTGACAACCGCGGTCAGCGGGTCTTCCGGAAGGAACACGGGCAGTTTGGTCTCCTGGGATATGAGTTTGTCAATGCCTTTCAACAGCGCTCCGCCGCCTGCGATAGCAACACCCCTTTCAATCAAATCGCTGGACAGCTCCGGCGGAGTCTCCTCAAGCACGTCTCTTATTGAGTTGGCTATCTGGGAAAGCGTTTCTTTCATCGCCTCCCTGATTTCTTCTGAATTTATCTTTACCATCTTGGGCAGTCCTTCCACCAGACTCCTGCCGTTGACGTCCATAGTCAATTCCTCGTCAAGAGTGAACGCCGAACCTATCCTCATCTTGATTTCCTCGGCGGTCTTCTCGCCTATCAGAAGGTTGTATTTCTTCTTCAGGTATTCGATAATAGATTCGTCCATTTCGTTACCGGCAACCCGCAGACTCTTGGTAAGCACGATGCCGCCCAGCGAGATTACCGCCATCTCGGTCGTTCCGCCTCCAATATTAAGGATAAAACTTCCGCATGGTTCGGCTACAGGCAAACCGACACCTATGGCAGCCGCCATCGGTTCTTCCACAAGATGAACCATTCTTGCGCCCGCCTTCAGCGCAGTTTCCTTAACGGCACGTCTTTCAACGCTTGTTATACCGGACGGCACCGCAATAACTATGCGGGGAGGCATTACAAAACGGTGCCTGGGGGTCTTCACGTGCATGATGAAATATCTCAGCATGGCTTCGCAGGTTTCAAAATCCGCGATGACTCCGTCTTTCATGGGCTTCATCGCAACTATATTGGTAGGCGTCTTGCCCAGCATCCTTTTGGCTTCGTTTCCTACTGCAATGACTTCCTTAGTCACAGTATTTATTGTAACTATGGACGGCTCCTGCAGTATGACGCCTTTTCCGCTGACAAACACGCAGGTATTGGCCGTCCCCAGGTCAATTCCCATGTCGTTTGAAAAAAACTTCAAAAAATTAACCATGTTCCTCTCCTTGTATCCCAAACCCCTGTTTTTTTATGTAAGGGGGGTGATTTCACTTGTCTTTAGCCTCTCCGCTTTCTTTCAGTATTTTTACCAAAACGTCAACCACCTTGTTGTCAAATTGTATGCCTGCCCACTTTTTAAGTTCCGCAATCGCCTCCTCTTTAACTAATCCTTTTCTGTATGGCCTTTCAGAAATCATCGCGCTGTATGCGTCCGCAACCGAAATAATCTTTGCGTACAACGGGATAGCATCACCTTTCAGCCCCGCGGGATAGCCTTGCCCGTTGACTTTCTCGTGATGATAGAAACATGCATCCATCTCTTCTTTGCGGATGCCGAGAGGCTCCAGTATCTTTACCGTCATTTCGGGATGACGTTTGATAATGTCCATCTCTTCGCTGTTCAGCAGCCCTGACTTCAAAAGCACCGAATCGCGTATGCCGAGTTTCCCCAGGTCATGAAGGTACGAAGCATTTCTCAATATCTCAAGCTCTCTTTCGGAGAGCCCCAGTTGCTTGCCGATAAGGAAGGAATAGTAGGCCACCTGCTCGGAATGTCCTTTGGTATAGGCATCCTTGGCCTCAAGCGAATTCACCAGCGACCTTATTGAATTGAGATGGGAGTTCTTCACTGCGTCGAAAAGCATCGCGTTCTCTATGCCGATGCCCACCTGTATGGCAAATAACTCGAGAAATTTCACCTCGGCCTCGGACATCGCATCCTTTTCATGAAACCTGACGTCAATGAAACCAAGGTGCTTCTCCTTACCGGAAAGAAGCACCCTTATCTTCCCGGCGCCGGACTCCCATGCACATGCTCTTCTGTCAGCAAATATACCGGCGACTTCTTCAGAACCATAACTTACGGGAAAACTTCTGCCGGAAAGGTCATCCGGAAGATGTTTCCTCATGAGGAAGTTATCTTCTCCTGCAAGGTATATGGCAATCTCTTCCGGCTGGAAAATATTATTTACTATCGCAATTACCTTGTCAAGCAGAAGGTCAAGACTTGTAAGGGAGGCTATTATCCTGTTGAGTTCCAGGATAGTCTCTATCATCTTCAATTTTGACATCTCTCTGGAACCGCCGCCGGATTCCATGTTATTCTTTACCGTCTTGAGAAACTCCCATATCTTGAAAGGCTTAACGATAAAATCGGAGGCTCCGGATTTCAATGCCCTGACTGCATTTTCCACAGTCCCGAAACCCGTCATCACGATAACAGGCACATCCGCATCTTTCTTCCTGATAGCAGAAAGCACCTCGAATCCGTCCATGCAAGGCATCTGTATGTCAAGGAGTATGAGGTCGAAACTCTCCTCCCCCAGTCTGGCGACGCCTTCGCTTCCGTTGGACGCAAGAATAAGCCGGTATCCTTCCCTTTCCAGGGCATCCCTGCAAAGGCTCCTGATACCGGCATCGTCATCAATTACAAGAATTTTCTTTTTTCCCATTACCGAGTTTGTATTTCTGCATTTTATAGCGCAATATTCTTCTTGCAGTCTTGAGCTCTTCGACCGCTTTGGTCTGGTTCCAGCGGCAACTCTCAAGCGTTTCTTTTATCAGCCCTCTCTCAAAACCCTCTATTCCGTCTCTGAGAAAATATACAGTTTTCCGGGGCGACATCCCTAATTCCGCGAGCAAATCATGACTGTCTATTATACTCTTATTTCCCTTTAAAACCAAAATTCTCTCAATTATGTTTAGCTCGCGGACATTCCCGCCGAGTATTGAAAACTCGTTCTCCTGCAGGAAGCTGAGAAGCTTTACCTGCGCCGGTGCGAACAGAAATCTATGCCGAAGTTCCGTTTCAAGATTAATGCGCATTTACTATCCCTCCCGCATTGATTATCCACTTTATTGACCTTTTTTTCAACCTGAAGTTGCACGGAAATCCCTGATGGTGTAAAATTATCACATGGAACGGATGGGAAAAATCATACGGCGGCTGGAGAAAGAATACCCTTCGCCAAGAACCGGGCTGACGTTCTCGACCCCTTTTCAGCTTCTTGTGGCAACGGTACTTTCCGCGCAGACAACGGACATTATCGTCAACAAAGTCACTCCCACGCTCTACGCAAAATACCCGACGCCACAGGCGCTGGCATCCGCACCCCTGGAAGCAATAAAGAAAATAATACGACCTGTAAACTATCACAACACAAAAGCGTCTAACATAAAGAAACTCTCTGAAATAATCATGAAACAGTTTAAAGGGGAAGTGCCTTCCACGATGGAGGAACTCATCCAACTTCCGGGAGTAGCGAGAAAAACAGCCAACGTACTGCTCTCGCAGGCATTCGGCAAGACTGAGGGGATAGTGGTGGACACCCACGTAAAAAGACTCTCTGGAAGGCTGGGATTAAGCAATCAGAACACTCCTGCGAAGATTGAGTCTGACCTTATGAAAATCGTGCCGAAAAACAAATGGATTTCATTCCCCTTCGCGCTGATACTGCACGGCAGAAATGTCTGCGGCGCAAAGAAACCTCATTGTTTTAACTGTTCCCTTGCGGACATATGCCCCTACACGGAAAAACAAAACCATGCTCATGATGAAAAACAAACTTGAACTGCTTCTTCTGTTTTTGCTGATTTCGGGATGCACAATTACCGTGGGTACAACCTCCCGGTCATCAACTTCATGGACGCGAGAATCCACTTACCATAACGTACGCAGAGGGGAAAACCTTTTCAGGATTTCCAGGTACTACTACAATGTGGAACTGCTGAAAGAAGTCAACGAGGGCGTCGAGAAGATAAAAAAAGCCAATAACCTGGCCAGCGAGCTTCTTTCCGTGGGACAGAGACTCTACATTCCGGGCACGGGCAAAAAACAGCCGTCCTATCCCCTTTTGCCGCCGGAAGAGATTTCGTCTATCGGCACAACCCCTGCGATAACGCCCGGACAGCCGCCGGCAGAAGAATTCCGCCCCATAATAACGGACAAGGCATTCATGTGGCCTGCAAAAGGCAAAATCATGTGCAAATTCGGGGAGCTCGATAACCAGGGCATAGATATACTGGTTGCCCCGGGAACGAGCGTTTTTGCCGCCGACGGCGGAAGGGTCGTCTTCGCCGGCAACACCCCCAAGTATCAGGAAACCATCATAATCGAACACTCGTCCAACACTTTCACCGTATATGGACACGACATTGAAATACTGGCAAAGCAGGGCGATACCATAAATAAAGGCGCTGCCATAGCCAGGATAAAGAGCGGTACGACGAGAATACGATACCTGCATTTCGAGATACGCATCGACAACATGGCCGTCAATCCCGTGATATATCTCCCTGAACAGTCCAGGTAGCATAAAAATGGAAAAAGAGAACCTTGCCGGTTATGCCGTGAAATCCTGTGAAACGCGCGGAAGAAAATACCCCGAACCCGAACATCCGTTGAGAACCCCCTTCCAGCGCGACCGTGACAGGATAATCCATTCCACGGCTTTCAGGCGTCTGGAATACAAAACGCAGGTTTTCATATACTACGAAGGCGACTACTACCGAAACCGTCTCACGCATACGCTTGAAGTCCAGCAACTTGCAAGAACCATAGCCAGAGTTCTGAAAGTCAATGAAGACCTCGTTGAGGCGGTCTCCCTCGCCCACGACCTTGGACATACGCCATTTGGACACAAGGGAGAGACCGTACTGAACGAAATAATGAAGCAACAGGGGTATGACGGCTTCGAACACAACAGACACAGTCTGCGGGTCGTGGACGTCATCGAGAGGAGGACTTCCGATTTCCCCGGACTCAACCTAACCTATGAAGTGAGAGAAGGGATAATATGCCACGCCACAAGCTACGACCTTCCAAAACGAAAAGGACTGGAAGAGTTTACCAAATTTCCATCCCCTTCCGTTGAAGCGCAGATAGTAAGCCTGTGCGACGAAATCGCCTTTACCTGCCACGACCTGGACGACGGGATAAAATCCGAGATAATCAAGACCGCCGCTCTGAAGGATGTTGCTCTGTGGAAAGAGATAGAAGAAACGGGCGGGGACGAACAGGCTGATTCTGGGCTGAAGAGAAGGATGATGGTAAGAAACTTCATCAACATCCTGGTAACCGACCTTGTTGAGCAGAGCAAAAGAAACATTGAAAAATCTGGAGTTAAAAGCGTCGAAGAAGTCAGAGAGATGAAAACGTGGCTGATTTCACACAGCGACGGGTTGAAGGCAAGACACACGGAGTTGAGGAAATTCCTTGAGGAAAACATGTATTTTCATTACAGGGTGATACGGATGGCACAGAAAGCCGCTCGCATAATAAGGGACCTTTTTTATGCGTATCTTGAAGAACCGCGACAGCTGCCACCCGGAACACAGACGCGTCTCGGGAAAGAACCGAAAGAGATAGTTATCTGCGACTACATCGCGGGCATGACCGACAGGTTCGCACACCTTGAACACCAGAAACTTTTTGATCCTCACACTCTCGTTTGAAAGCCGGATATCCCCCTTGCCCTAAACCTCTCCTCTCGGGGGGAGAAGGAAGGAACGAGGGGAGTCACTCTTATGGAATCAACTTTCGGACATCATGGAAGACACTAAAAAATTCTGGATATGCTCGATACTTGCGGGACTGGGTCCGGTCCGCATGAGAAAACTTTTAGAACTTTCCGGAAACATTGAGAAGATTTTCACATTCTCCATCCCCGAACTCAAAGACGCCGGCGTACCGGAAAAAATTGCGGCAAGAATTTTCAGATGGGAGAACCTTCCATGGAAAAAGGAGCTGGAGTTTTGCGAACGCAACGGCATATCTATCATAACGATTGAAGACCCGAACTATCCCGCGCTGTTGAAACAGACATACGACCCGCCGATTCTGATGTTCGTAAAAGGAACGATACCCGCAGACGGCATACCTTTCGCCATAGTCGGCACGCGCAACCCGTCCGCCTACGGTATCAGGATGGCGGAGAAATTCGCGGAGGACCTTTCATATTTCGGGTTCGTAATAATCAGCGGGATGGCGCGCGGCATAGACACCGCGGCACACAGAGGCGCGCTGAAAGCCGGAGGCATGACCGTAGCGGTAACCGGCTGCGGGTTCAGCCGTTGCTACCCCGCGGAAAACAGGAAACTCTCGGAAGAAATAGCAGAATCAGGCGCCGTGATAACCGAATTCGTATCCGACACCCCTCCGGAACCGCAGAACTTCCCGAGAAGAAACAGGATAGTCTCGGGTCTCTCGAAAGGCGTGCTCGTAGTTGAAGCCGGACAGCAAAGCGGAGCGCTGATAACCGCGCACCTTGCGGCGGAACAGGGACGGGAGGTCTTTGCGCTCCCGGGCAGGATAGACACACTGTCATCAAAGGGAGCAAACCAACTCCTCAAAGAAGGGGCCGCTCTGGTTGAAAACATTGAGGATATCATCAACGGCCTCAACATGGAGATAAAGAATCCTGCCCGCTCGGAAAAACCGCAGGCGCCGGGACTGTCAGAAGATGAGGAGGCCGTCTTCAGCCGCATCCGAAGCAGCGGCAGACAGACTATTGACGAACTGCTTCTGAACACCGGCATAGATAGCACGAAACTTTTCCGCATTCTTCTTAACCTCACGGCGAAAGAACTGATAACCGAACCCCCCGGCAAATCTTATATCGTCAGGTAACCCGTAAAATTGATTTCAGGGCTTGAAAAGTATAAAATAGTGGGTGAGGAGGTAGCAGAAAAATGAAAATATGGAGCAGGATAGTAGGCAGTATGTACATAATAGCCGGCGTCTTCCTTGCATTCTTCTTCCTTACGATGTGGGCGGTCGGAGGAAAGAACTGCCTGGATAAAACGGCGATATACGTCAACAATAATATCTCCGCTTTCGGAATTATCGGGATGGTTCTTGTGATAACGGGCATTGTGTGGGTGGTAAACTGGTTTGATTACATTTACAGAACCAAGGTGGTTTCCTTTGATAATCCGGGCGGCAAGATAAAGATATCCCTGCGCGCTATAGAAGATTACATAAGCTCTATGCTTATGAAGCAGATGGAGGGTATCCGTGCGCTGAAAATAAAGACAGCTCTTTCCGCCAAGGGGCTGGAAACAAAAATAATCCTGAAACTCTACGCCAACCTCAATATCCCCGAAACATGTTCAAGCATACAGGAGATGACAAAGGACTACCTGCAGGATGCCGTTGGCATAGAAAGGATTTCCAACATAGAGGTTTTCGTGACAAGCATCAGGACCGGTGCCGACAAACCTGAAACGCCCGCGATAAAAGAGAACAAGGGCGACGATATCTATGAAGAAACCCAATAACAGATTATCCGCCATAAAAAACCAGATAGCCGAAAGCATCCGCGTAAAAGAACTGCTCGCCGGAGACAACGGCTTTGTGAAAAAGGTGGCGCAGGTTTCGGTTCTGCTCACCGACACGATGAAAAAAAACCGGACAGTATTCCTGTGCGGCAACGGAGGCAGCGCTGCGGACTGCCAGCATTGGGCGGCGGAGATGACAGGCAGGTTCCTGAAGGAACGCCGGGCGCTTGGATTCATAGCTCTTACAACGAACACTTCCGAAATAACCAGCATCAGCAACGATTACTCTTTTAACACAGTTTTCTCACGACAGATTGAGGGACTGGGGAAAAGCGGCGACGCACTTGTATGCATATCCACCTCCGGAAAGTCCGCAAATATACTCGCCGCGGCGGAAGAAGCACGGAAGACCGGAATGAAGGTTATTTCAATCACGGGAAAAACGCCGAACCCCATGACCGGCAAGTCAGACCTCGAGATTTCCGTTCCATCTGAAGAAACCCCGAGGATACAGGAGGCGCACTGCCTCATAATGCACATTCTATGTTCTCTCGTTGAAGACGCAATTTTTTAACGGGGTTTCCGCTCCGCCACAGAAAAACCATGAAAAAAACACTGCGGATAATAGACGCCAATTTCAACAGGGCAAGAGAAGGACTGCGGGTTGTAGAAGACGGGCTCCGCTTCTATTACGACAGCGACGAAAACTACGTGAAGCGGCTCAAGGAACTGCGCCACAGGCTTTCCGAAGGGGTAGAGAAGTCCTTCGGATTCACGCCGCTGAAAAAGGAACGCAACTCCGGCGATGATACAGGAAGGCGCCTGGACAGCAGAGAATCCGAAACTGTCCGCCAGGTTATTGAACGGAACCTTATGAGAACAGGTGAGGCGTTGCGGACTATCGAAGAATACTCAAAAACAATGGTTCCGGAAGCATCTCTCCTGTTTCATGACCTTCGATTCGACCTTTACGAAATTGAAAAAGAGGTAGTCATTTTTCTTGACACGCACGTAGAAAAACACTAATATACCTTTGCCCCAAAAAAGAACAGGACGGTAAAACCATGACCAACAATAACAGCAAGAAGACTGATAACAAAAAAGGTATGAAGCCTGGGAAATACCCCGGCGGAAACGCCAGCCTTTTTAAGGGACTCATGTCCTGGGTTGTCGCCGGGCTAATTCTGATATCGCTTGCGAAACTTTCGGATTTTGAAGGCAAGCGAAAAGACCTCATATACAGCAAACTGCTGAACGAAATACAGGAGGGCAACATTTCCGGCATCCTCACAGTGAAGGAGACCACGATTACCGGCGAGCTGAAAGACGGAACGAAGTTTTCAACGTACAGGCCGGAAGACCCGGAACTTCTAAATATCCTGCGCAAAAACCAGGTTGACTTCAAATATGAATCGTCCTCCAATATATGGCTTAACATACTTGTCTCCACGGTTCCCATTATCCTTGTTTTCCTCCTGATATGGTTCCTAATATTCAGGCAGATGTCCTCAGAGGGAAGCAGGGTCATGTCCTTCGGAAAGAGCCGTCCGGTAATCCCTGACCAGAGAAACCGCGTAACATTTGAAGACGTAGCGGGATGCAAGGAAGCCAAGGAGGAACTGCAGGAAATCATCCAGTTCCTGAAAGAACCCAAGAAATTCCAACGGCTTGGAGGCAAGATTCCCAAGGGCGTTCTGCTCATAGGACCTCCCGGCACAGGCAAAACACTCCTCGCAAAAGCGGTTGCAGGCGAAGCAAAAACGCCCTTCTTATCCATGAGCGGCTCGGACTTCGTAGAGATGTTCGTCGGTGTCGGAGCCAGCAGAATCCGCGACCTATTCAAACAGGCGCTGAAACTCAGCCCATGCATAATATTCATAGACGAACTGGATGCGGTGGGACGGCAGAGGTTTGCAGGGCTGGGAGGCGGGCATGACGAGCGAGAACAGACGCTCAACCAACTGCTTGTCCAGATGGACGGTTTCCAGACGGAAACCGGGGTTATCGTGATGGCGGCGACGAACAGACCCGACGTGCTGGACCCCGCTCTCACCAGACCTGGCAGATTTGACAGGACAGTTGTAGTTTCATTGCCCGACATAAAAGCGCGCGAAGAGATACTTGCCGTGCACGTCAGGAAAAAGCCCCTCGCGGATTCCGTGGATGTGAAAACGCTGGCAAGGGCGACCGCTGGACTCTCCGGGGCAGACCTTGAAAACCTTACCAACGAGGCGGCTCTTTTTGCGGCACGCAAGGGCAAGGAAAAGATAGACATGTCGGATTTTGAGGAAGCGAAAGACAAGGTTCTGATGGGCGTTGAGAGAAGAAGCCTCGTTATAAGCGATGAAGAAAAAAGGATTGTCGCATACCACGAAGCCGGTCATACGCTCGTTCAGAAACAACTGCCGGAAGTATATCCCGTGCATAAAGTCACCATTATCCCCAGGGGACAGGCGCTGGGCGTTACCCATATACTGCCCGAAGAAGACAGCTTCATTGAAAGCGATACATACTATAAAAATTCCATAACCGCGCTGATGGCTGGAAGAAACGCAGAAAAGCTCATCTACAACAAGATTTTTACCGGCGGCGAAAATGACCTGAAGGTCGCCACCGAGATAGCCCGGCGGATGGTCTGTGAATGGGGCATGGGCAACCTGGGTCCGGTGAGCTACCACCACAACGAAGCGGTCTTTCTGGGAAGGGACCTCGTGCGACAAAGGGAATACAGCGAGGAAACGTCCAGGGAGATAGACAGAGAGATGAGACGGATACTCGAAGAAGCTGAGAAGCGCGCGATGGATATACTTAAAGGACAGAGAGATAAACTGGAAGCGCTTGCCACAGAACTGCTTAAAAAGGAAACGCTTAATTCCGACGAGATAGACGTGATTCTCGGATTAAAACCCCCGGATGCGGCGCCTTCCCTGTGGGACGCGTCTTCCCCGGACACCATTCACCCTCCCGCCTGCGCCAAAGCTTCTGCGGACAAGCCCCTATCCCCTGATGGGAGAGAAACCAAAAAAGGCGAGGGAGAAATTCAGGGTGGAGGAGAAAACAACTGACATGGACCAGAATAAAATAGAAAAAGCTGTAAAGATGATTATCGAAGCCATAGGGGAAAACCCCAACAGGAAGGGTATCAGGGAGACCCCCAAGAGGGTGGCGCGAATGTACGCGGAGCTGTGCGGCGGGCTTGAAGAGGACCCTGAAAAAATACTCGGCAAGGTATTCAGGGAGGATTTCAACGAACTGGTGCTGGTTAAGGATATCCCCTTCTTCTCGCTCTGCGAACACCATCTCCTGCCGTTTTACGGCAAGGCGCATGTTGCCTACCTTCCGGACAACCGCAAAGTCGTGGGTATAAGCAAGATTGCGCGGCTGGTGGACATCTTCTCCAGGAGGATGCAGTTGCAGGAACGCATCACCAACCAAATCGCCGATACGATAATGAAAACGCTGACGCCCCAGGGAACCATGGTTGTCATAGAAGCCGAGCACATGTGCATGGAGATGCGTGGCGTGAGAAAAGCCGGAACCAAGATAGTCACCTCTGCCGTGAGAGGCATCTTCTTAAGGGATTTCAGGACGCGAACCGAGGCTATCTCCCTTATCATGCCTACTGCCAAAGGCCTGTGATTATTTCAGCAAAGGCGAAAATAATAATACTACGCCGACAATCATAAGAATAATACCTATGATTGCAAACAGGTCGGAGGTGCTTTCCTTCTGGTAATTGAGCTTGGGCTTGAACGTGAAATAAGCGCCTCCGATTATGAGCACTATCCCTATCACCACCTGCACAATCTGCATCTTTTCCATTTCAGGCACCCTCCCCTGTAAGATATTCTCCCTTCACTTCCCGGACTGCTACCGTCACTATTTCATTAAGAAGGTCCTGCCCGCCGGTAAACATAACGGGCACATATTCTGACGAATACCCCTCCCATCCTTTTTCCGTCTCCCTTTCAACGAGCACCTCGAACTGTTTACCAATAAAACCCTTTTTAACATTATAGCATACTTCTTTGACGACGGATGCCAGTTCGTTCTCCCTTTCTTTCTTTATCGTTTCCGATACCTGCCCCGGCATACTAAAAGCCGCCGTCCCTTCCCTCTTTGAATACCTGAATATGTGCACGCGAAGAAATCCCGCACGCCGCACCGCCTCGCAGGTCATCCTGAAATCCTCCCCGCTTTCGCCCGGAAACCCCACCATTATATCGGTAGTGAAGGTAATCCGCCCGGCGGTATCTCTCCTCCTTATGTTGTCTAACAGATTGAGATACTCCGAAAGGACGTACCGCCTGCCCATCATTTTCAGCACCCTGTCGGAACCGCTTTGAAGGGGAACGTGCAGATGGCGACAGAACAAATCGTTTGAAAGAAGGTATTCTACCAGCCCGCCGGTAACGTGGAAGAACTCTATGGAACTCAGACGTATCCTTTTCAATTCCTTTATGAGTTTCATCTTTTCAAGGAGCGATATGAGACTGCCGCCGGTATCTTTTCCGTATGCGCCCAGGTCAATCCCTGTCAGGACGATTTCCTTGTAGCCGTTGGACGCCAGCCGGCATGCCTCGGAGAGAATATCTTCCTCAGCACGGCTTCTCACCGGTCCCCGCACCAGCGGCACTATGCAGTATGCGCAGAAATTCTCGCACCCGTCCTCTATTTTCACGAACGCCCGGGTATGCCCGTCAAACCTGCTGACGGTATTCAGACCGCCGCCGGGACAGATAGATTTTATCAGCGTATCGGCATCACGATAGACCTCCGGAGAGTGGACGCAATTGCGAATGAAAGGCTCCTGTTTTCTCACCGCGCAACCGGTTACTAATACCCGTTTCCCTTGTCCGATACACTTCCTTATGAAAGACCTTGCTTCCTTCTCCGCCTTTCCCGTTACACAGCAGGTATTGACTACAACTATCCCCGCATCAGCCGCACAGGAGACAACGTATCCCTGCCGTTCAAGGTTCTCCCTTATCAGCTGGCTCTCGTACTGGTTGACCTTGCAACCGAACGTCTTCACCGCAGCTTTCATACATATCACCCCGCCTCAATCCTCCACTTCAAGGGGAACCAGTGAGAAACTACATTCTATATATTGAAAAAAGTTCGGGAGTTATGAAGTATCTGCCGGGCGCAGTCCTGCAGCCCCATCCCCCGTATGGACGCTACCGTCTCCACCACATAACGAACCTTTG
>JAKJFI010000126.1 GCA_022704985.1 Candidatus Omnitrophota bacterium
GCGAAGGTGGCGGCGCCTGGCGGGGAATATACTTTCCTGTTGAAGAACGTTACCTCAACGCCGCTTCCGGTATGCTGGTCTATGTAGAAGCCTAAAATACCGTTGCCTGCAAGCCATTTCAGAGATTGTTTTATGGCTTTCTTCATATCAACGACGTATATCAGGGGGACGCCGACGGATTCGATGAGTTTTTTGAAAAATTGTGCAAGGTGGTCGCCGGACGGCGGTCTGGAGAAATAGCTTACCGGAAATCCTTTTTTTATCAGCACCGCTTGGAGTTTTGGAAAATTGCCCATGTGGGGGCATATCGCCACAACTCCCTTTCCCCGCTCCAAAGCCGTCTTCAGTTTTTCTTCCCCTTCAATAACGATAGTGTTCAACAGCTGCCTGTAGCTTATCCGGGCTATCTGTATTGTCTCGCACAGGTTTTGCACGATTGACACGAAAACTTCCCTGCATATCCGGGTTTTCTCACTACGGTTCAACGTGTCTCCGTAAGCGATATCCAGATTTTTTAGTATCAGCTTTCTGTTGTTTCTCATCGTGATGAACGCTATATACCCCGTTACTCTGGCAAAAATGGGGTAGAAGATAGAAGGCATAAATCTTATTTTGTAGTACATGAGGACAAAGAAGAGGTATATGAAAAAGTGCAGTATCCGCTTTTTAATTCTTTCTCCCCTGCTTTTCTTTCTTTTCATGGTACCTATTATAACATTTTTCCACACGTTTGCTTCGGGATTGTTCGAAAAAGCGCAAAGAGATATAATTATGAGAAAGGATTTTCAATGGAGATTATAAAAGAGAAAACAAGTATCGGCAGGTTGAAGAAAATGGCCGGACAGATGTCGTCTCGTATAGGCGGTGAGGTTTTGAGAGCCATTTCTGCGATTATTTCTTCGGGGATAACGAATACAGTTCAACAGAGAACCAGTGGAAAAGCTATTTTCATGCTTTCAACTGGGCCGCAAGAAGAAACTCCTGATAAATGAAAAAACTTCTGGTATTTCCGTTCCATTACAGGAACAAGACCGAGGCGCTTTTCGCTGAATCGCGTCTCTCTTCGCCGCTTGAAACCTTGTACGTCGCCCCGCATATGAGCAAGGTCAGGGATTTCAAGATGCGGTACCATGCATTTTGCCCCGACTGCTCACTGCTTCCTTGCGCCCATACCATAAAAACCCTTGCGTTGAATATACTTGACCGGTATTCAGGCAGGAGAATTATATCTGAGGTGGAGAAATACGTTACTATTCTGCAGGTGCTGAAGGAAAAGAAGGATGATAGGAAATTCAGGCATACGCTTCCGGGCATCGCGCTGGCGATATCGCATTTCATAAAAGATGTCAAGATTTCAACGGCGGATAGTCTCTCCTTTGAGAATCTCGAAAAGAGCGTGAGGGAGTACGGGTGGAAGTTTGATTATAATCTATCCCTTTTGCTTTTTGCCATTGAGGTGATGGAAGATTATGAGAACCTCCTGCAAAAAGAGAATCTCATGGACATGGAAGATATCTACAAGGAAGCCGCGAAGTACACGGGGGAATTGAAGTACCGCAGAGCAATTTTTGAGGGGTTCATCGAGATACCTGCCTATCAGCAGGGGTTCATGACAGGGCTTCTCGGAGAAATTCCGGATGTTTCATTTTCATTCTGCCGCGACGGGGGTGTTCCCATAGACGTCAGGGAACTAATCCTTGAGAAGTCACTTTCCTGGTTGAAAGGCGCATGCCGTTGGGAGGAAAGGAGTTTCAATTCCCCGGAGAATGAAAACCGTATAGAGTGCCGGAATTTTTCGTCACAGCCGGAAGAGGTGAAGGGGATAGCTGATATCATCCGCAGATATACTGTGGAAAACACGGACGTAACACTGAACGATGTGATGGCGGTCTTCCCGAGCATGCCTTCTTACAGGCCTGTCGTCCGTAGAATCTTCAGGCGTTACGGCATTTCCTGCGAGATACTTCCCGGATACTCCCTCTCAAATAATTCTGCAATCTCGGTGCTCCGCGACCTGTTCGTTTTTACTGATTCATACGACTGGGAAGTTCTGATGAACATAATAACAAGCCCGCATCTGCGGAATTTCGATATTGAGGAGACCGAAAGATTTTCCCTGGATTCGAGGGACAATTTTGCGAGAACCGGATTTATGATGGATGATTTCCTGTCAGCAAAAGGGAAGAATTTCGCCATGATGAAGTCCGTCCTGAAGAAGACCGGCAAAAAGCTCAGATCCCTGAAGGCATGGGTTGAGGACGTGGAGGCGTTCACGGAGAAACTCGGATGGGAGCCGGGCATCCCGGAAGTGAAGCACTCTTTTGCAAAGGTCATGCAGGAGATGAAGAAACCGGCGGTTTTTTCGGCAGAAGAATTTGTGAATGTGATGAACAGGGCATTTGAACTTGTTGAGGTGGATGAGGGAAAGGGCTCAGGCGTGAAGGTAAGCGGTATCCAGGAAAGCGTCGGTTTGGAGAAGAAACTCTGCATCGTTGGCGGCGCGACAGAAGATAACATTCCAAGCGCCCCGTCCATGGAAGAGGTTTTCATCCCTGATACGCTGAAAAAACAGCTGGGTTTTACGGACTACGGTTTGAGGATAGCCCGCGAGCGGCTGGACCTGTACCGGCTCAAGAATGAAAACGAGAGAGTGATTTTCACATATCCGTCAAGGGTTGGCAGAGAAAACAAGATGAAATCTATCTTCCTGTTCGGTTATGAGGAATCGGTCATCAGGGATGAGGGGTTTATTCCGGATGGCAAAGAGTTTTTCGGGTTTGAGTTCTCCGGCAAAAAGTTCCGGGAAAAGTTTGTCCCTGACGGGAAACTGGATATCAGCGTTACCCAGATGGAAACCCTCATGAGGTGTCCTTACAGGTTCTACCTGCAGT
>JAKJFI010000012.1 GCA_022704985.1 Candidatus Omnitrophota bacterium
TTCAGCGAATGGCCGACCCGAGCAGTTTCGGGATGCGAGCGGCGCCGAGCCGACTGAAGACTCTTCTTTGATAAGCGGAGACCGTGCGGCGCATTTCTGACTAGTGTAATTTAGGATATGTTGCTATCCTGATTTTCTGTAAATGTCTTTCCTGTGTCCGATTGCCTCCGCAAAGATTTCATCTTTTTCTATCGTGTAAATAATCCGGTAATCTCCTATTCTAAAAGAAAATTCTCCCGTTAGATCTCCTGTTAGTTTTTTACCGGCAAAAGGATTATCTTTCAATGTGCACAGTTTTTCTTTCACTCTTATCTGTATTTTTTGCGGCAACTTCTCGTATTTCTTCAGAAATGTCTTCGTTAGAAAGAGGCGATATTTCACGGGTTACTCCCAAAATATTCCTCGTATGATTTGTACCTCTTGTTTTTTATGTCTTCTTTTGCCGCAACTATATCTCTAAGTAATTTCTTATCAGCCAGTATTTCCAAGGTCTCAATTTCTTCCAGACTGACTATCATTGCCTTTGCTTTTGACCTTTGAGTTATGATATATCTTTCTCCCAATGAGATTTCCTTTATTATTTGCGGCAGTTTTTCTCTTGTTGCAGCAACTCCTATGATTTTATCCATAAATAAAACCTCCGCTTTAATTGTATAGTTAACCGTACACATTGTCAAAAGATGAAGCAGTAAAACAGATTCTAATAGTATCACCTGGGGGCCCGGACATTTTTAAAACCGGTTTTTTGCAAGGGAGCGATTCAGTCGTTTATGCGGCTTCTTATCGCCGCAAATTCGGCTTTGGTCTCGCAGAAGGATTCCTGTACTGCAGGATCAAACTGCTTTCCCGTCTCGCTGGCAATTATTTCGAACGTTTTCTCTTCCGAGTCTGCATCTTTGTAGACGCGTTTTGATCTGAGCGCATCATACACGTCCGCCAGGCACATTATTCTCGCGCTGAGCGGTATACGTTCTCCGGCGAGGCCGTCGGGATATCCTTTTCCATCCCATCTTTCATGGTGACACCGGGCGATTTCGATGCCCATCGTGATAAAAGCATTGTTGGGGTATCGGTCATGAACTGTCTCCAGCGTTCTGGCGCCGATTAGCGTGTGTTCTTTCATTACCGTGTACTCTTCCGGCGTGAGAGTGCCGGGTTTCAACAGGATGCTGTCCGGAATACCGACCTTTCCAATATCATGAAGAGAACTGGCGCACACAAGGTTCTCCGTGTACGCCGGCGTGATAATCGGCCGAAACGAAGGGCGTTCCGCCAGCTTGGAAGCAAGGACTGCACAGTACGCCTGCACCCGTTCCAGATGCGCGCCGGTGTCAGTGTCCCGGGATTCGGCCAGTTTGGCGAGTGCGATAATGGTAGCCATCTGCGAGCGGGAGATTTCCCTGATTTTTTCCTCCACGAGCTCCTCGAGATGATGGTTGTGCTTCTCAAGTTCAAGCTGCAGATGGCGCAGCCGCAGATGCGCGGAGATCCTGGCTTCAACTTCCTGGAATTGAAATGGCTTGGTTACGTAGTCCACACCACCGGTCGTGAACGCCTTTACCTTATCAATGGTTTCGTTGAGTGCGCTGATGAAGACCACCGGTATCTCTTTGAGCGTCTCGTCCCGTTTCAGCCTTTTGCAGACTTCATACCCGTCCATATCAGGCATGTTGATGTCCAGCAGGATAAGGTCAGGGGGTAACTGTCTGGCTGCCTGCAGTGCCAGCAGTCCGCTTGTCACCGGGCGGGCCTTGTATCCCTTGACCTTTAGCATATCTACCAAAAGCCGCAGGTTGGCCGGGGTATCGTCAACGACTAGAATGTCAGGTTCCGATTTTTTACGCGGCGTGTCCACTGTCTCCTCCCTTGGGTTCGAGCAGTTTCGTCAGTTTTTCGTACTCATAGTTGTCGGCGAGTCTGCGAAGTCCTTCTGCAAGCACGGCATTGGACTCTGCCACCCGGTCAATGAGTTCATGCAATCGGTCCATATCGGCAGAGAGGACTGCCTTGCGCATTTCGTCTATCGTTTGTGACGGGAGTGCGGAGAGATCCACCGGCTTGACCGGATACTCCCTTTTAGATGTCTGTTGTGCTGACGGCGCCCCGTCGCGGTAGATATATTCAACACCGAGCTGTTGCCGAATCTTTTCGAATATGACATCAAAGCGGAAAGGCTTAGAGATAAAGTCGTCTACGCCGCATTCCATAATCTGCTCCCGGGGTTCCGTCAGGGCGGTGGCGGTGACCGCGATCACAGGGGTTGCCTTTCCCTGTTCTGTTGCTTTTATCCTGCGCGTTGCTTCACAGCCGTCCATCACCGGCATTCTTATGTCCATAAAGATGAGGTGCGGTTTCCACTGTTGAAAGACTTCAATAGTCTCCACTCCGTTGGTTGTTTCGCGTACGCTGAATCCAATTTCCGCAAGGATGGAGGTAAGGAGAGTGCGGTTTTCCGCTTTGTCATCCGCCACTATAATCCGATATTGTTCCTGCCCGGGCGCCAATGATATGACATCCCGCAGCAAGCGCTCTTCCTTCTGCGGGGCTGCGAAGAATTCTTCTACTGGAACGTCAAATTGGAAGACGCTTCCGGTATCCACAATACTGCGCACTTTTATGTCGCCTCCCATGAGGCGGACAAATTCCCGGCTTATAGCAAGTCCCAGACCGGTCCCGCCCTCCGACTGAATTCCTGTTTTCGTTTGTTCAAAATAGGTGAAAAGTTTCTTTATCTCTTCTTCGGAAATTCCCGGGCCGGTGTCTTCAACCTTTACGGCCAGTCGCCTCCAACCGGGCTTTGCAGGCTCCGATTCCACACGCACGACCACTCTGCCTTTCTTAGTGAACTTGACCGCGTTGCCTATAAGGTTAATCAGCACCTGCCGCAACTTTCCCTCGTCTCCGTTGATATACTGCGGCAGGTTTTCCATCAGGTTCATCTCAAAACCGATTCCCTTGCTGTCGGTTCGGACGCGGAACATCCTTTCCATGTCGTTGAGAAGCGCAAGGAGGTCGAATGGTGCCTTGTTGAGCTGTGTCCGTCCGGCTTCTATCTTGGACATTTCCAGTACGTCGTTGATAAGCGTCAGCAGATGCTCGCCGCTGCGGTTGATAGTATCCAATTTCTCCTTCTGCTTTTCGTTAAGGCAGGGATCTCTTTGCAGTAGTTGGGTGAATCCCAGAATTGCGTTCATGGGAGTGCGGATTTCATGCGACATGTTGGCCAAGAATGTACTCTTGGCACGGTTGGCGGCTTCCGCGGTCTCTTTGGCTTGTTGAAGGGCTTCTTCCATGTGCTTGCGGTCTGCAATGTTGGTTACCATGGCAAAAGCCCCGGTTTTTGCGCCCTCTTCATCCAGCAGCGGTGTTGCGTGAAAGATACAGGGAACCAGGGAGCCATCCGAACGCGTCAGGGAAATATCATAACTGCCTTTTTGACCCCGGTTCCGATTTTTGGTCTCTTTGCGGAAGATCGCCGCGTTCTCTTCATTGACGAAATCATAAATTTTCCTTCCGATTATCTGGTCGCGGGGAAATTTCAGGATGGCGCACATAGCGTCGTTCACATCCGTAGTAACAGTTTGATTATCAATCATCCAGAAACCTTCATTGGTGGTTTCCAGAATACGGCGCAGACGCTGTTCGTTATCCTTGAGGGCTTGCTCAATACGCTTGCGCGGTGTCACGTCGCGGATACTTTCAATCGCACCGACTATCTTGCCGTCGGCATTCCTGAGAGGAATGGCCGTGGCGGCAAACCAGATACCGCCTTGCTTGAGATATGGCGCATATCCTTCCGCGTACACCACATCCCCGTCTCTTCGCACGGCGGTATAGTCTCGTTCCAACCTTTCCAGCGGTTCCAGTACCATATCGACCAGCATTTGACGCCGTTTTCCATAGAAAAGCAGCGAACACTCGTAGTGATTTTTCCCGAGCATATTCTTGGCTTTGATGCCGGTCAAACGTTCACTTTCCCGGTTCCATGCCGTTACCTTGCCTTTTGCGTCAACAACGAATGTGGCGTCCGGCAAGAAGTCGATGATTTCCGCCAGTTGACGCCGGGAATCTTGAATTTCCATCTCACTCTTTTTTCTATCGGTGATGTCCCGGATGCATTCTATTGCGCCGACTACTTTGCCGCGTGAGTCGCGAAGCACCGTTGCGGTTGCGGTCAGAAAAGTTTGTATGCCCTTTAATTTCGGTGTGTATGCTTCGCCGAAGAGGACTTGCCCCCGTCGTTCCAGATGGGCATACTTGGTTTCGAGTTCTTTCTTAGACACTTTCACCAGGTCAACAAGAATCGGGCGGCGTTCACCGTAGAAGGGAAGAGCGTACTCATAATTACCCCGCCCGAGCATGTTCTTGGCTTTGACGCCGGTCAAACGTTCTATTTCCCGGTTCCATGCCGTAACCTGTCCTTCCCTGTCTATTACCAGCGTTGCGTCAGGGAGGAAATCCAATAATTCGGCCATATGTCGTTGGGAATCCTTGAGTTCCTCGACAAGTTGCCTGCGCTCGGTTATGTCTTCACACGTACCAACCAGGAAGCGGCGGCCGCTCCTCGCATCAGTTACCAAATGGGCGCTTAGGGATACGTTCACAATTCTGCCGCACGGCTGGCGAAAGCAGGATTCAAAACCGGAAACGGGCCCTTTTTTTACCAGCGATACCAGACGCTTCCTGTCTTCGGGGTAGGCGTATATGTTGACCAGCCCTATTCTGTTGGCTTCCTCGACAGTTTTTGTGCCCATAATTTTCAGCAATGCCGGATTCGCAATCAGGATTTGCCCTTTGATCGTGCTCTCGAAAATACCGATCAGGGACTCCTTAATGATCATCCGCAGCTTGGTCTCGGATTCCTTTACCTTTACGCTCTCCGCAACGAGTTTCTTCAATCTGACAGAATATGCACGAACCTGTTTGACGCAAGCTTCTTTCGGAACCAGCTTCTTGTTTTTGCTCATGGAAATGCCCCCCGGATTAATGGAAAATGCATTGTCAAGAACGTGATGCGATATCCGAATCCGAATTCAAGCAGCGTGAAGTGTCGACTTGATGCATGGCTATAGTCATTTTTCCACGTAGGATGCAACGGCAGTAAAGGTCTGATGCGGAGAAACAGTTCTTTCGATTTTTAAATCCACAATCAAAATATAGCATAAGAAATGGCGGAAGGCAAGGAAGGTTGAATTACGGCTGATTAGCGGGGAAGTTAGTAATAAATCCAGTCTGTCTTCAATCTGCTCCGATAAATCAGAATGTTTTTTAAGAAAAGATTATTTCAGTCTTCCTTCACTGGCAACTTTCAACGGAATACGCATTCCGGTTTTATAAAATCCTCTCCATCCACTCACTTTTTCCCTACATCAGAAGAACTTTTTCAGAGACCTCCTCAAGAATTAAATTTGACAATTTGTAGAGATATGTGATAAGATTCCATGTAGAATTTAACTTGAAAATTAATCAGTGAACCTCGACCTTGTTCGCACAGTGCAAAGAAGGGCCTGCCTGCCGGAGTTTTAACGCAGGTGTGGTTCTCGAATAAGCGGGATGTAAAGAGGAGGCAGCGATGAAAAAAATTGTGTGCATCATAAGCATCGCGTCATTTTTGATAGGTACTACACCAGGGACACTTTCCTCGGCAGAACGCTCCGCATCTATCAAGTTGCGCAATATGCACTCTTATGAGGTAACCGAAAAACAGCTTGAATCTCTGAAAGCCCAAAAAGGCATAACCTTTTACCATGCGATGCCGGACGCACTTTCCGAAGGACAGATTGCTGTGGCTGTTCCCGAAGAACTGGGCGGCGGATACCTTGTCGGAACGGCAGAGGATATTGCTGCGGCATTCAACTCGGCCGGCATAACCGTTGGATTAACGGCAAGCAGCGTATCGGGAACAGCGGTTTTAGTCGGCGGCATTTTGATAGTGACTTTAGTGGGGATTATCGTTGCCGCTTTGAACGCAACATCTACCCACAAGCATTGAAGGTATTGTGAAAGTGTATTTTCGTAAAAACGTTGCTTCAGAAAGTAATAGTATTTCTTAAGTCTGTCTTTGCAAGCGTTCTCTGCGCGGCAATCTAAAGTAACAAACGTGGGAATTTCACTCTCCTCACAATGATGCAGTTGAGTAACCCTTGCTTGAAATGAAACACCTTAAAATACTGGTTGTTTTGACTCTTCTGACGGCGGCGCGGATTTATGCAGGTCCCAATTATTTAGGAAGCACAGGCCTTTTGAGAACACCTGACGCCCGCCTGATAGAAGACGGCGATCTGCGTTTCACTCTCTCGCAGACATATCCATACAGGACATATTCCGCAACATTCGGATTTTTCCCTTTTCTTGAACTTAATGGCCGCCTGACCGAAATACTCGATGAAAAATCGACTGACCCTGTATGGGAAGACTATGGGCATAACAAAGACAAGGCATTCGATTTTAAGGTCCTTCTGTTCAAGGAAACCGATTTTTTCCCGGCGCTGGCCGTTGGCGTACAGGATGCTCACGGTACACAGTTGTTCTTTGCCGAATATGCCGCCGCAAGCAAGAAAATAGGGAATCTTGACTTTACCATAGGGTACGGGGGAAACCTGTTCGGCAACCTGTTCAAGGAAGACGATACCGAAGTCAGGGGATTGGACGGAATCTTCGGCGGGGTAGAGTGGAAAATCAGGGAAAACCTTTCCTTTCTGTTAGAATACGATCCCACTGAGGAGTCGGCCACGGGCAGCGGCAAAGGTTCCTCTCATCTCAACTACGGCATGTGCTGGAAGCCGTGGCGGTGGCTTTCCTGCAATTACTCTTACCAGTACGGGGAAGAACACAGTTTTCTCGTTTCCATAACATACCCTTTCGGCAGAACACTAGCGCCCCAAAAACCAGATGAACCCTTTTACGGTCCTGTGGATTGGACGTCCCTGCGGGAAACGCTTGACGAAACACCGCTTGCCGAACGCATCCTTTCAATACAGCGGTATATCGCAGAAGAAGGATTCCCTGACGCCCATGCGAGCATATCCGCCGACATGAAAACACTTTACATCTCTTTTGAAAACAAACGCTACCTTTCACACGGAAAAGCAGCCGGCAGGGTGTTGAGAGTCGCCGCCGCACAGACGCCTTCCGATGTGGAAAACATATGCGTAACGTTGAAACAACAGGGTATACCGATGGCCGAAATCAAAGTATCCAGGGCAGACTACATTAACTATCTCAACGGAGATATCTCTGAAGAAGAGATTATGGCAAAAACTGAAATAAGAACCGAAATCTCCACAAAGTTCGTCTGGTGGGACGGCGAATATTCCGTGCAGAAACAACATCCGTCTTTTTCTTTCAAGCTCGAACCCCTTGTTCTTGAAACTTTCCTTAACGACCCGTCCGGTTTCTTCAAATTCCGCGCCGGCCCGGCCGTAAAGATTTCAAAACAACTCTCGCAGGGATTCAGCGTTGGAAGTTTTATTAAATTTCCTCTTTACAGCAACGTGGAAACCAACCAGGAGCCCATATCCGACCGCCCTGTAAGGAGCGATGCGGCGGAATATCTTGCCCGGACGGGCATATGCGTGGAAAATCTCTTCATCAACCGCTTCTTCAGGCACAACTCGCGCGGCTACTTAAAACTTGGAGGCGGCTGGCTGGAAACGCAGTATGCAGGGCTTACAGCAGAATACCTGCTCCTGTTCAGGCAGGGACGCTTCGCATTGGGGCATGAACTGACATGGGCAAAAAAGAGAGACCCCGATTCATTGCTCGGACTGAAAGACGAACCTCCTGCACTTACAAGATTCCTTAACCTTTACATGTACGCGCCGGAACTGGACGCTACACTCAGCGTAAAACTCGGAACGTTCCTTGGCGGCGACAGCGGCGCAAGGCTGGAATTGTCAAGGGACATAAGGGGCGGCAGGGTCTTCCTGTGGTATACGAAAACAGATACGAGCGGATTTGAGGGAGATAACAAGGGCTATTCTGACAAAGGCATTGGCATAGTGATACCCGTGAGAGTTTTTGAAAATTCGGATGTCCCGGGGCATCAACGGCTGGCGATTGCCCCATGGTCGCGCGACACCGGCCAGCCTGTCAGTCAGCCGTACGGGCTATTTGATTTTGTAAGGGAATTTACCCCCGCATACATCTTCCGGCACTGGAACGAATTGAAAGAATAGTTTACAATATTATATAAACGTTACTATCCCCTCCTAAAAAAAGCAGGGGAGGATTTCATAAGGTTCAATATCAGGAGGAATAATGTATACTATGGGAAAAACACTTTGCATTGCCTGCACTTCCGCGTTTTTAATAACCTTAGCCGCCGCTCATGCGCAGGTTGGAGCGCCTGTGATAAACATAGAACAATCCGAAGTATTGCAGGAAACTGAAACACCGCGGCCCACGGTGGAAATCCCCGAAATAGATTTCAGAGAACCGTTTGTGGAAAAGGAAATAGACGAAACTAAACAGCCGGATATACCGGTTATCACCGAACAAAGCACCGAGGGGGCAGATACGGATGAAACTTCTCACTTCCAGAAATACCTGATGCGGCAGATACCGCTGTCCATTTCCCGCAGGGTTGGGCACTTCGGATATAACTTTTTCAGACAGCCGCCGTCCGCTTTCGCCCCCGTTACAGCGGTGCCGGTAACCGCCGGATACGTCATAGGCCCCGGAGACGAGATACGCATCAATGTATGGGGTATGCTGGAAGGCCGCTGGAACCTTGTCGTGGACAGGGACGGCAACATCAACATCCCCACCGCCGGCATTGTCAGCGTGGCGGGACTGACGTATGAAAACCTCGAGTTGTTCCTGAAGAAAGAACTTTCAAAGCACTACAAGGAATTTTACCTGAACGTCAGCATGGGTAGACTGCGTACCATCCCCGTATATCTGGTAGGCAGTGTTAAAAAACCGGGCAACTATACCGTATCTTCCTTATCTACGCTGGTAAACGCGCTTTTTGTCTCCGGAGGGCCTGCAGTGTCAGGGACAATGCGGAGCATCCAACTCAAAAGGCGAGGTGAAACCGTCGTAGAATTCGACATGTATGATTTCCTTCTAAAAGGGGATAAAACGAAAGACGTCCGCCTTCAGCCGGAAGACGTCATATTCGTGCCTGCCGCGGGAGCTTTGGCGGCAATTATCGGGCACGTCAAAAACCCTGCGATATACGAACTGAAAGGCACAACCACCCTGAAAGGACTTATAGAGATGTCCGGGGGAATAAGCGCTACGGGATACACTAAAAAGATACAGGTTGAACGCATCTTTGAAAACAAGACAAAGGTACTAATAGACAAAAATGTCAGCGAACTTACGGATGAAGACGACATGGAACTTGCCGACGGTGACATCGTGGCGATATACCCCATATCCGATGCGATAATCAATGCGGTGACGCTTCAGGGCAACGTCGTAAGGCCCGGGCAGTACCAGTGGAAAGAAGGTATACGGATAAGCGACCTGATAAAGTCCGAACAGGAACTCCTTCCGGAAACAAATCTTGAATATGCACTCATAGAAAGACTCCAGTCGCCCTCTCTCAACAGGGAACTGCTGTTTTTCAACCTTGGCAAAGCCGTGATTGAAAAAGATACGGCGGAAGACAAACTTCTTCATGTGTACGATATCATAAAAGTCTTTTCTCTTTGGGAATTCCGTGAAAAGCCCGCAGTCCGCATTGCCGGCACGGTCAACAGGCCCGGTACCTATCTTTATAGGGAAAACATGACGGTGGCGGACCTCATAAAACTTGCCGGCGGCCCCAAATATTTCGCATACACGCAGGAAGCCGAACTCACAAGGGTTTATCCCGCATCCGCGGGCCCCGAAACGCAAAGAATACGGATAAACATAGAAAAAGCAATGCAGGGCGATTCTGAACACAACATATTGCTTGAACGAAACGATTACCTATTCATACGCCCTGTGCCGGACTGGCAGGTCTACGAAACCGTGCGTATAAACGGAGAGGTGAAATTCCCCGGCACTTACACTATAAATAAAGGCGAAACCATAACTTCTCTCATAGCGCGCGCGGGCGGATTTACGAACGAAGCATACGTGCGCGGAGCGGTATTCACAAGAGAATCCGTAAAGAGAAGCCAACGCGAACAGATGGACAAGATGATAGACAGGATTGAGATGGAACTTCTCTCACCGCGGCCGCTTCCCGTAGAATCGACAGCCGCAGACATAAAAGCGCAGGAATCAGATATGCAGAGGAAGCGCGAACTCATCGCGAGGCTGAAATCGGTAAAACCCGATGGCAGGGTGGTCATATCCCTTGCGGATGCGCCGGTGAAAAAAATTTACGACCTGAAACTGGAACAAGGTGATACCGTTACCGTACCCAAAAACCCCGGCATAGTTACGGTTATGGGCGCGGTATACAATCCGACGTCTTTTGTTTACGACGGCAGGTTCGGTTACGACAGGTACATACAGATGGCCGGCGGGTTTACCCCCACTGCGGAAAAACGCGCAGTTTACATAATCAAGGCCGACGGCACGGTGGTCAGAATCGGCGCAAAACATTCGCTTGAGCCGGGAGACGCCGTTGTGGCGCCAGAGAAAATAGAGATTGTTTCGGTGCGTCGGGAAATACGGGACATAATCGACGTCCTGTACAAAACCGCAATTACCGTCGCCGTCACAACAACTATTTTCTAAAGGGAGAAAAATGAAACAGGAGCTTAGCCTCATAGACTACTGGCATATCGCATGGAAATATAAATACCTAATAAGCGGTATTTTTATAGTTGCGGTAACCGTCAGTATGTTACGCAGTCTTTCCATCCCCAAAACCTACAAAGCCGCCGCAACCATCCTGCCTCCCATGGACACCCCCGCCTCCAGCAACGTTGACATACTGCGCAATGCAGGCATACGGCTTACAACGAAAGCGACTCCGACCGATATCTTTGTAGGCATCCTTAAGAGCAGGCAGATGCAGGACGATATTATCGACCGGTTCAACCTGATGGAAGTCTATAAAACAGACATCAGGCAGTCAGCGAGGCAGTCGGTCGCATCGAGAACCGACATAAACATTTCAAGGGAACAGATGATTAGCGTCAGTTTCATAGACACTGTTCCGGAACGGTCGGCGGAAATAGCCAACTTCTATGTGAAAAACCTTGATACCCTAAACCGCAACCTTAACATAACGACGGCAGGGCAACTGCGCAGGTTTGTGGAACAGCGTCTGGAAGAAACAAAACAATCTCTCAGAGAAGCCGAAGAGAAACTGGAGGTATACAGGATAAAAAACAAAACGGCCGGAGGCATACATTCCGCAAGCGTTTCCGCGGGCGGGCTGGAAGGCCGGCTCATAGCAAAAAAAATAGAACTGGAAGCAAAGAAAAAATACACCACCGAAAACAACCCTGAAACTATAAAACTAAAAAACGAGATAACCGAGATGGAAAAAGCGCTTGCGCAGATGCCCCCGGTGGAAAACGAACTGGCGCGCCTCATAAGAGAACTGAGCACGCAGGAAAACGTCTACCGGCTCCTTGTCAACCAGTACGAACAGGCGAAAATAGAGGAGGCGCGGGACACTCCCACGGTGCAGGTGCTTGATTATGCAGTCATTCCGGAAAGAAAGCACGGCCCAGCTATAAAAAAGAACATGATGGTTTCAGGCATAGCCGCCCTGTTCATAGGATTCTTTCTTGCATCCTTCTTTGATTACATAAATCACAGCAAGCAATCCGCAAACAGACCCGTAAACTGATGAAAACTCAACGTATATATCTCTCCCCGCCGCATATGAGCGTTGAGGGATATGAAATGCAGTATATTCAGGAAGCGTTTCAGACCAACTGGATTGCTCCTCTCGGCCCCAATGTGGACGCATTTGAAAAGGAACTGGCGGAATATCTCGGGATAAGATCAGCCGTTGCCCTTAATTCCGGCACTTCAGCGATACACTTGGCGCTTAAAGCCGCCGGAGTAGAAAGAGGGGATGTGGTATTCTGCCCATCGTTTACATTTTCCGCCACGGCCAATCCGATTATATACCAGAATGCAATACCGGTATTTATCGACAGCAATTACGAGACCTGGAACATGGACCCGGCATGTTTGGAAAAAGCATTTGAAAAATATAATCCCAAAGCCGTAATGGTTGTCCATCTATACGGGCTGGCGGCAGATATGGACAGGATTATGCAGATATGCAGAAGCCGGAACGTGCCACTCATAGAAGATGCCGCTGAATCCCTGGGCACCCTGTATAAAGGAAGGCATACCGGCACTCTGGCGGATTACGGCATATTTTCTTTTAACGGCAATAAAATCATTACCTCTTCAGGCGGCGGCATGCTTGTCAGCAGCAATGAAGAAAAAACCGCAAAAGTCAGATTCTGGGCAACCCAATCAAGAGATGCCGCAAGGCATTACCAGCACAGCGAACTGGGCTTTAACTACAGGATGAGCAACGTTATTGCCGGCATCGGCCGCGGGCAACTCAAGATTCTCAGGCAAAGGATAGAAAAGAAAAAATATATATTTGAATTCTACAAAGAAAATTTCAAGGGAATAGAACAGATTGAAATGATGCCTGTCAACGACTGGAACGAACCCAATTACTGGCTCACATGCATAACGCTGAATGGAAAGGCAAAACCTGTGGAAATCATGAATGCCCTTGAAGCTGAGAATATTGAGTCGCGCCCTGTATGGAAACCAATGCATCTCCAGCCATTTTTCAAAGGATACGATTTTATAGGCGGCGGAGTATCTGAAAAAATATTCAATACCGGCATTTGCCTTCCAAGCGGCACGCAGATGACAGAGGATGATCTAAAAAGAATTTCGACAATTATCAAACAATTGCTTTAAATCATGTATAGAAGATATCTCAAGTGCCCGATGGATTATTTTTTAGCCCTGTGCGCAATAATTGTATTGTCTCCGTTTCTGGCATTAATAGCGGTGATGGTGAGATTAAAACTCGGCAGTCCGGTGATATTCATGCAAAAACGTCCCGGGATAAACGAAAAAATCTTCACCCTTTATAAATTCAGGACAATGACCGACAAACGGGATGAAAACGGAAAACTTCTGCCTGACAGCGCCAGGCTTACAGGCTTTGGCCGGTTATTGCGCTCTACATCCATGGACGAACTGCCCGAACTATTCAATATCCTCAAGGGAGAAATGAGCGTAATCGGCCCCCGCCCGTTGCTGGTCG
>JAKJFI010000127.1 GCA_022704985.1 Candidatus Omnitrophota bacterium
TGAAAACAGACAGGTACCTTTTCGGCGTTGAAGAGCCCGGCAAGATATTCCTTTTCGGCACAGACCTTCACGGCAGGGACGTTTTCTCCAGGGTACTTCACGGCGCGAGGATTTCGCTCTCCGTAGGAATCATAGGCGTTACAATCTCCTTTATCCTCGGGCTTCTCGTGGGGGGAGTGTCGGGATATTTCGGCGGGAAAACCGACACTGTTATCATGAGAACAGTTGAGATAATAATGATGTTTCCATTTTTCTACCTGATGCTTGCGCTGCGGGCGGCGTTTCCTCCCAATCTTTCCTCCATACAGGTATATCTTCTCATAGTCGTTATTTTAAGTCTGATAGGATGGGCGTCTCTTGCAAGGATTATCAGGGGCATGGTGCTATCGCTGAAAGAAGAGGAGTACGTACTTGCGGCGCGTTCTCTCGGCCTCTCTTCTTTCAGGATTATCACCAGACATATACTGCCCAACACAATGTCTTATACCGTGACGGCGCTGACGCTTTCAGTCCCCGGCTATATCCTGGGAGAGTCCGCGTTAAGCCTGCTGGGATTGGGAATACAGGAGCCGTATCCAAGCTGGGGGAACATGCTTTCGGTTACCGTGGGGAATTTGAGGATTCTTGCCATGGCTCCGTGGATGCTTATCCCGGGATTTTTTATATTTCTCACGGTAATCGCGTTTAACTTTCTTGGCGACGGGATAAGAAATATCACAGACCCGAAAAACTGGTGAACGATGGAAAAGACGCTGGAGATAAAAAATCTGGAGGTTAGCTTCAGGGAGACGAAGATTCTTCGCGGTGTCAATCTTTCCCTGGGAAAGAACGAATCTCTTGCACTGGCAGGGGAAAGCGGAAGCGGAAAAACGATAACCGCCAGATCTGTTATGAGACTGTTGCCCAGGAACATGCGCTTTGATAAGGGAGAGATTCTCATATGCGGTACCGACGCGACGAAACTGCCTGAACGAGAATTAACCGAGATACGGGGCAGGCTTGCAGGGATGATATTCCAGGAACCGTCTTCCTACCTGAATCCGGTTTTTACCGCCGGCAGTCAGATAGAGGAAGCAATTAAAAGTTTAGAAGTTAATCCCGGTATCTTCCCCTGGAGAAAAGGAGATACGGTTGGGGCGAAAGCTTGTATCAGCAAGAGCGACAGGAAAGAGCGGGTAATGAAGATGCTTAATGACGTCGGGTTGAAAGAAAACGTCTATTACCAGTACCCGCACCAGTTAAGCGGAGGGATGCAGCAGAGGGTGATGATAGCCATGGCGCTTATAAACAACCCTGAACTTCTCATAGCCGACGAGCCGACCACAGCCCTTGACGTGACGACCGCATACGGAATCATAGAATTGCTGAAGGAGATGATGGCAAGGCGCGGGTTATCGTTACTCTTCATAACGCATGACATATCGCTGGCCGTGAATTTTGCGCAACGGATAGCGGTAATGTATGCGGGAAAGGTTATTGAGCTCGGGGATGCCAGGAAAACCTTTGGCGCTCCCCTGCACCCCTATACCGAAAAACTTGTTTCATGCCTGCCCGAAAAATACAAGACCGGCGACAGGATACAGGTTATAGAAGGACTTGTCCCGGATTTCAGGTCTTTGCCGGGCGGGTGCGCATTCCATCCGAGGTGTCCGCATAAAATGGAGATATGTCTGCATGAGGAGCCCGGAGAGATAATGCAGGGAGATTCTATCGTGAGGTGTTTCAAATATGGAAACATTGTGGAAGCTGGATAATCTCGGAAAGAAGTACTTTATCAGGTCGGGTGCCGGCGTTGAGGAGATAGCCGCGCTCGACGGCGTCAGCCTTGAGATATTCAAAGGCGAGACATTCGGAGTCATAGGAGAAAGCGGCAGCGGCAAGACAACCCTGGGCAAGACAATGATACGCCTGGTTGAGCCGAGTTCCGGGGACGCATATTTCAAGGGGACCTGTATTACGGGTTTGAACAGCAGGGAGCTTTTAAAAGCGCGGAAGAATTTCCAGATTATCTTCCAGGACCCGTTCAAGTCGTTAAATCCCAGGATGACGGTCGGCGGCGCGGTTGCCGAAGGGATAAGGACCGGCGGCAGAAAAGAAAAAAGAGAACGGGCAAAGGAACTCTTTGAGATGGTCGGCATCAGCCCTGAAAGGGTGGACGAATTCCCGCACCAGTTCAGCGGCGGCGAAAAACAGCGCGTATCTATCGCCCGGGCGCTTTCCACGTCTCCGGAATTTATTGTCTGCGACGAGCCTACCTCCAGCCTTGACCTGTCAATCCAGGCAAAAATTCTTAACCTTCTTACAGAATTGAAAGAGAAAATGAACCTTACCTATCTCTTCATCTCCCACAACATACGGGTGGTTGAATTTATTGCGGACCGCGTTGCCGTTATGTATCGCGGACGGATAGTAGAATGCGGCGCCACTGCAGAGGTGATGGAAAATCCCTTGCATCCCTATACAAAACTCCTCATGTCAAAGGGGGTAACCCCAATAAGTGGAAGGTGATATGCCAAGGCAAACTACTCTCGCCGGTTTGCGCCAACCCATAAATGTGTTATAATGGTTTCCGCATCTTTCACAGGGAGAATCTATGATAACTCTAAGGGCGATAATCGCAGGACTTGTCTGTTCTTTCATCATAGGGGCGGGCGAGCCGTTGTCCGTTCTTTTTATCCATGCGTCTCCTCTATGCGCGGACTATTCAACCGGCGGGGCGGTATTTCTGTTTTTTATCCTTGTCTTTATAGTGAACCAGGCACTTAAAAAAGCACTGCCGCGTCTTTACCTGAAACCTCCCGAACTCATCACTGTTTACATAATGATGCTCGTAGCCTGCGCCA
>JAKJFI010000128.1 GCA_022704985.1 Candidatus Omnitrophota bacterium
TCCGCGTGTTTTATGTCAAGGTTATCGGGCGTTCGAACATCCCAAGGAAGACTTACCAGCCAGTCTATATATGTCCTTATGACCGTTGCTTCCGGAGAGAGCGGCATCGTCTTGGAGAGGCGAGAGAGCTCTTCCGTCGCCTTTGACTCCGCGGCCTTCGACATATTCGCCTTCTTGATTTTTTCCCTTAACTGGCTTATCTCGTCGCTCTCCCCTCCTTTTCCGAGTTCTTTCTGAATCTCCTTGAGCTGTTCACTCAGGAAATACTGCTTTTGCGTGTCTTCTATCTTTTTTATAACCTGGGTCTGTATCTTCTTCTGCACTTCGAGAACACCTATCTCGCTGTTAAGTATATTTATAAGCGTCTTTAGACGTTCGGCAACCGGGATTGTCTCCATTATCCTGCCTTTATCCTTAATCTTGAGGGGCAGGTATCCGGCGATAGTATCACACAGGCGCGAAAAATCCTCTATGGTAGAGATTGTGCTGTAAAGCTCCTTGGGGATTGACGTGTTCAGACTGAGGTATTTCTCAAGAAGCTCCAGCAATAGCCTTGAAAGAGCCTCATTTTCCTTATTCTTGGTCTCCTCGGGTTTCTCCGTAACCCTTTCAATCTTTCCGGTGAAGAGATTCTTTTCCTTTGAGAAATCCTTGATTATCGCCCGTCCGACGACCTCCACGAGAATCTTCATCATCCCGCTCTGTTCCCTTACGCTCTGGATAACCTTTGAGGTGACACCCACCGAGTAAAGGTCTTTCATTTCAGGGTCTTCCACCTGCTGGTCGGTCTGGAACACAATGAGAAGTTCTTCCTCATTGGCAAGCGCTTCTTCCACCCCGTTTATTGAGCGGCTTCTGCCAACAAGCAGTGGAACGACCATATTGGGAAAAATCACAAGGTCTCTCAACGGTAAACCCGGAAGGACTTTTTTCAGAGCCCGATTATTTTTTTTCAGTATTGCCATTTTTTTTCAGTATTGAAATCTTAGCGGACTGGATTATCTTGTCTCCGAGCCCGTACTTCAACGACTCTTCCGCATTCATGAAATAATCTCTGTCAGTATCCTTTTCGATTCTCTTTACCGGCTTGCCAGTATGCAGAGCGAGTAGCCCGTTTATAATACCCTTGAGGCGTATCATTTCCTTGGTCTGTATGCTGACGTCCTTGGCGGTACCCTCGACTCCGCCCCACGGCTGGTGTATAAGAACCCTGCTGTTGGGCAACAAGTACCTCTTTCCCTTCGTCCCGCCAGCCAGAAGAAGCGCACCCATGCTGGACGCCTGCCCTATGCAGTAGGTCGCCACGCCGCAGGAAACAAACTGCATGGTATCGTAAATGGCAAGCCCCGCTGTTATCGACCCGCCGGGCGTATTCAGATAAAGATGCACGTCTTTTTCCGGATCCTCGTTCTGCAGGAAGAGAAACTCGGCTATCACCACGTTGGCAAGGTGATCGGTTATCGCCGAACCGATAAAGATAATCCTGTCCTTGAGCAGTCGTGAGTAAATGTCATAAGCCCTCTCCCCTCTCTCGGAAGATTCTATCACGTACGGAATCAACTGGTTTTTCATTTTATCGTCTCCAGTTTTTTCTCTTCGCCGGGCAGGATAACTCTCTCGATGGATTGTATATTGTCAGTCAGGAACTTGAACGCTTTCTGAATTCTTATTTCATCTTTAAGGTCGTGCATTTTCCCTGATTTCTCAATCTTATCCTTCACCTGCTCAAAGGGCTCGCCTATCGAACGACTCAATTCGGCAATCCTTGACTTTACGTCTTCATCATCCGCCTGTATATTCTCAGATTCAGCTATGCGGTCAAGAATAAAATGCCTCCTTACGATAGTCTCCGCTTCGGGCTTTACTTTATCGAAAATCTCCTTTGCCAGTTTTTCCTTCTCCTCCTGGGTCTTGTTTTTCAAATCCATCCTGCTCAAATAATCCTCGGTATAACTTATCGCCTGTTCAGCAACCATCTTTTCAGGTACGGGAAAGGAGACCTCTTTAAAAATCTCGCTCCACATTTCCTTTTCCTCTTCCATGCGCGCCTTCATCGCGTTGTAATCCTCAAGTTGTTTTTTTATCTTGTCCCGCCATGCATTCCTTTTCCCAGGGTCGATGATAGCCTAGGCAAACTCGGGTTTTTTTTCCCATTCGTCCAATACATCGCTCACGTTCTTTTCGGTTACCGGCTCGGGAACCCTTTTTTTAACCGGTATTCCCTTGTATTTAGGCAGTTCGAATTGCGGCTTGAGCTCAACATACACCTTGAATTTCAAAGCGCCCCCGTCAAAATTAATGCCGTAGATATCCGGCTCGACCGCCGGAGAAAATCCTTTCTCTCTTATGGCGGCAAGGTAAACTTCAGGCACAACCCGCTTTAGAATGTTTTCTCTTATTTCTTCCTGAAACTTAGATTCTATTATGGAATCCGGCGCTTTGCCCTTTCTAAAACCTTCTATGGTTGCGTTTTTCCTGATTTCCTTTATGATGGAAAGCCGTTCTTTTTCTACAGTTTCAGTATCGGCCTCAAGAGATATTTCCCTGCCCAGTTCCGATTTCTCAACAACTTCTGTTATCATTTTTTCTCCACTCAGTATTGTTTAGATGTAGTTCACACCGTAAAGTTTCAATACAGTTTTAGAAATGAGAAACTTGTAAAGCGGGGTACGGGAATCGAACCCGTATAATCAACTTGGAAGGCTGATGTTTTACCATTAAACCAACCCCGCGGGAAATCCTCAACCCCTCACTATTCACATAAATTACAAAAGG
>JAKJFI010000129.1 GCA_022704985.1 Candidatus Omnitrophota bacterium
CCGTCTCGTGCGGTACGGAGTTGAAAACAAGATGGAGATAATATATCTGTGTACAGACCCGGAGAAGTTTTATCCGCTGGAGGTGTCTGCGGATTTCTGGGATAGGCAGGGGCTGGGCTTTCTCAAGAACAAGCGCATAATGCTCTCTGTGGGCAGGCTGGTGGAAAGAAAAGGTTTTGACAGGGTTATCGAATCCCTGCCGGAAGTTGTGAAGGAAGTCCCCGATATTTACTATCTGCTTGCAGGGCAGGGGCCGGTACAGGGATATCTTCAAAGCTTGTCGGAGAGATGCGGGGTCTCTGAAAGGGTGGTTTTTCTGGGCAGGAAATTTCCTTCCGAACTGATATATTTTTACAATTTATGCGACTTGTTCATTATGCCGAGCAGGGAACTTGAGGACAGGGGAGACGTTGAGGGTTTCGGCATAGTTTATCTGGAAGCGAATGCCTGCAAAAAACCCGTTATCGGGGGTGATTCAGGCGGCGTGAGGGATGCGGTTATTGACGGGTATAACGGTATCGTCGTCAACCCGAATGATACGAAAGAAATAGCTGGTGCGATAGTGAGGATTCTGAAAGACGGGGCGCTTGCGCAGAAGTTCGGGGAAAACGGCTATAACAGGGTCTTGAGCGAGCTCAACTGGAAAAATTTCGCATTGAGGATAATGGAAATGACAGGAGAGGGGAGATGAGGGTGGTGGTGTTTACGCGGACATGGCGGGTTTCCCCGGGGATAGTGCTGCAATATCTGCTGGAAAAAGGGATAAACATTGAAGCCGTTATTCTTGAGGACAGGATGGAGATGGTGTTTGCCGGCGCTAAGAATGAAGGATATATAAAGAAGGTCTGCGGGATTATAAGCAGGTATGGCCTGGCATACGTGTTTGAAAAACTCAGGGAGACGTTTTCTATAAGATTCCATTATCTCCTGCGCAGATACTTCAGTCTGTGGGCGGGAAAAAAGCTCTATTCGGCGGAAGAGGTCGCTCTTTTCTATCCTTTGAGAATCTGCCGGGTGCCTTCCCACAATTCTCCGGAGACCTTGAGACTTCTTGAAGAAATCAGACCGGACGTTTTAGTTGCTGTGAACGCGAGGATTCTGAAGGAGAGCGTGATTGCAAGGGTGGGCAAGGCAATAAATCTTCACCTTTCCGCGCTTCCTCGTTACGGGGGGATGGATTCCATATTCTGGGCGCTGTATCACGGGGAGCGCGAGATAGGCGTAACCGTGCATATGCTTGAACGGGAACTTGATGCCGGCGGCATAATCGAACAGGAATTTATCCCCGTGGAAAAGGGCGATACTGAAAAAAAGCTCTATTTCAAGGCGCTGGATAAAGGGAAGGAACTTGTTTGCCGGGCACTGAAAAAGATAGAGAGCGGCAGTGTGGAGACCAGGAAACAGGAGAAGGTGGAATACTTCGGGATACCTACGAAGGAAGAGAGGAGGAGACTGAAGGATATAAGGAGAAACCTTGACATCAGACCCCCTCAACCTGCGCCTTTTCCCAGAGGGGAGAAGGAAAAGGACAGGAGAAGATGAAAATTGCGCATATTATAACGAGGATGTGCCAGGGGGGCGCGCAGGAGAATACATGGCTGACCGTCAGTCACCAGATGAAGAGAGGATATGCCGTTGACCTGATAACTGGTCCTGTCGGCACGAACGAGAAGAAACTCAAGTACCCGCTTGACGGAATGAGCGTATTTTATGTGCGGGAACTTGTCAGAGAGATATCTCCCCTGAAAGACGCGGTGGCTTTCGCGAAGATATTCCGTCTCCTGCTGAGAGGGAAGTACGATGTGGTGCATACCCACACGTCCAAAGCGGGCGTGATTGGAAGGATTGCCGCCAGGCTTGCAGGGGTGCCCGCGATAATTCACACGCCGCACGGCAACGTTTTCTACGGTTACTTCTCGACATTAAGGACGGGGCTCTTCACTTTTATCGAGAAGGTTCTCGTTCGTTTCACGGACACGGTTGTCGCTATCACGGATAACTGCATGAAAGAACATCTTTCCAGAGGTATAGGCAGGCGGTCCGCATATGTCATCATCCCCAGCGGAGTTGAGGAAGAAAAATATGACAGAAAGTTATTTGACGGGAGCAGGCTTCTGAGGAAGGAACTGGGCATCCCCGGGGATGCTTTTCTTGCAGGTTGCGCATCCAGGCTGGTTCCCGTGAAAGGCCTCAGGTATCTGATTGAGTCTATGACGTTTCTCGACGAATCGTTCCGCCTTGCGATAGCGGGCGATGGGGAGGAAAAGGATGCGCTTGAGGAGTATGCCAGAGAGAAGAATCTTGAAAAGAGGATTTTTTTCCTCGGTATGCTGGCGGATATACGGCAGTTTTTATCCGAGATAGACGTCTTTGTCCTTCCCTCCGTCAACGAAGGGATGGGAAGGGTTCTCGTGGAGGCCTCGCTCATGGGTGTACCATGCGTGGGAACTGATGTGGGAGGGATACCCAACGTTATCGTTGACGGCAAGACGGGTTTCCTCGTACCGTGCAGAAGTGGAAAAGATATTGCGGAAAAGTTAAAATACATAAGACAGAATGCGGAGATGCGGAAAATGCTGGGTGAAAACGCAAGGGAGTATGCAAGGAAGAGATTCAGCGCGGGAACAATGTGCAGTAGCATTGAGAATCTGTATGTGAAGATACTGGAAAGGAAAGGCAAATGGAAGAATTAGATGAACTTTTCTGGAAAAATCAGAGATTGCTTGTCATATCGCCTCACGCTGATGATGAGACCA
>JAKJFI010000130.1 GCA_022704985.1 Candidatus Omnitrophota bacterium
AAGCGGTCGGGCTCCGGATTTCCCGCCACTTCCGCAAGGCAGTATCCGTTGAATTTGTTCTGCTGGAGGAGCGAAAAGAGGGTCTTCCACGGGTACTCATTGCACAGCTCGTTGATATGGCATATCTCTATCTTGTCCTTCAGCATATTGAAGTGGTTTTCTATTGAGCCGGTGTTGTCCAGGTCTGCCATGTTGGAGTTCCAGCATGCGTAGAGGTTCGGATGGCCTGCCACATCCAGCATCTGCTTTATGTAAGGCGGATGACACGTGTCTTTGCCATGAACCTCCAGCCGTATTTTTATCCCATAATCTGAAGCAAAGGCGGATACTTCTCTCAATGAAACGCCTATCTGCTCTATTGTTTTCTCTTTTGATACCTCTTCGGGAAACTTATTCGGTCTGACCTTTACCCCTTCCGCACCGATTTCTTTTGCCAGAAGCACAAATTCTTTCGTGCCTTCTATGTTTTTCTTCAGCTCCGCATTGTCCGGGCTGTGGTACTCAAATGTGCTTCCCAGCCCCACCAGTTTCACAGAAGAGTCCTCGAATTTCTTTCGGACGGTTGTTCTTGCCTCTTTTGACAGCGAGGGTTCTACTCCGTGCTTGTGGGTCGTTCTCAACTCTGCCCCGACATAACCGTTCGCGCTGCATTTCTCAATTATCGTGTCAACGTCCCATTCTGCCGCTATCTGATATGTCACTATCCCCAGTTTCATGTGTTTCCTCCTTTTATCGTTCTTTACAGCTTTCAGAATTTTTGCACGATTGACAATACTTTGAGGTCGGTTTTGTCCTGGTTCCTGCCGTAAGGCTTCTTGTTTTTTATTAGATTCTTAAAGTCGCTAAAATTGACCTTCGAGCTTCCGCAATGTTCTTTCTTGCGGGTTTTCCAAGCATGGTGTCAAGGCGTTGTTCTCTGCTCATTTTCAGGTAATAAATCTGTCAAGACCTTCGGTACCCTTGCAAATTCCCGCCTTGTTCACCCGGATTTTTATGCAGTTATCTTACCACAATTACTATGGAACGCGCAATTTTCCCCACCGTCTTAGAAGAGGGGTTCCTCATAACTCCAGGAGTCTTGCATGGATGATGATGGGGTTGCTTTTTATCTTTTCAAGAACTGCTGTTGATGCACGGCTGTCTATGTTCAGCAGTATTACCGCCTTACCGCCCAATTCCTTCCTTCCAACTGTCATATCGGCGATGTTAATTCCCGCTTCCATGAGAACCGTCGAGATGTGAGCAACCGCTCCGGGTTTGTCATAATTCTCGCATAGCAGGAGGTGTCCTTCCGGCGAAGCGTTCACGCGGTACTCGTTTATCTTGATGATTCTGGGGTCCTTTTTGGAAAATAGCGTGCCTGTGACAGAGCTCTTATCCCTGGTTGTCTCCACTTCAAGCCGTATCAGGTTGGCGAAGTCTTCAACATCCCTGCTTTTTGTTTCGGAGACCTTAATTCCGCGTTCTGCCGCTATGTACATGGAGTTCACGTAGTTCACTATTCCGGTTACGTTCGGTTCAAGGAGTCCCTTCAGAAGGGAAAGTGTGAATGGCTGTGTATCGAAGTTTGCAGTTTCTCCGCCATAGGTAATGTTGAGCCGTTCAATATTGCCGTCCACCATCTGCGCCTGCAGACTGCCGAGTTTTTCCGCAAGTGTTATATAAGGTTGCAGCTCCTTCATGATTTCCGGATTCATGCATGGATAGTTGACGGCATTTTCCGCAACGTTTTCCAGCAGGGCTCTCTTAATCTGGCGCGCTATCTGCAGGGATACGTTGGTTTGCGCCTCTTGCGTTGACGCTCCTAAATGCGGCGTCGCTATAAGTTCTTCGAGGGTGAGAAGCGGGTTGTCAACCGGCGGCTCTTTTTCAAAGACATCCAGGGCGCATCCAGCAACCTTCTTCTCTTTTATGGCGTTATAAAGGGCAGTCTCATCTATCACGCCGCCGCGGGAGCAGTTGACGATTCGCACCCCGTCTTTCATCTTTGCGAAAGCGTCTTTCCCCAGCAGGTTCTTGGTCTCTTTTGTCAACGAAAGGTGCAGTGTTATATAGTCGGACTGCCCGAGAAGCTCATCAAGTGACACAAGCTTTACGGAGAGCTTCTTTGCCTTTTCAACCGATACGAACGGGTCGTATGCGATTACCGACATCCCGAATGCCGCCGCCCTTACCGCAACTGCGCTTCCTATCCTGCCCAGCCCTATTATGCCGAGCGTTTTGCCGCAGAGTTCAACGCCGCTCAGCTTGCTCTTTTCCCATTTCCCGGCACGTAGCGAAGAGACCGCCTGATAAATATTGCGGGAAAGCGCCATTATCAGCGTCATCGCAAGTTCCGCGGTTGCTATGGTATTAGCATCCGGGGTATTCATCACTATGATGCCCTGCCTTGTTGCCGCAGTGACGTCTATGTTGTCCACGCCCACGCCCGCTCTTCCGATGACCTTCAGGTTATTGCCGGCCTTTATGACTGGTTCGGTAACCTTTGTTCTGCTTCTCACGATAAGGGCGTCAAACTTGCCCAGCATGCCTATGAGTTCTTCGTCGGATGGATAAATCTTAAGGGAGACTTCCAGCCCCCCCTCTTTTAAGAGATTGACGGCCTCTTCTCCGAACGGCTCGGTAATCAGTATTTTTTTCACTTTGGTACTCCTTTTTGAACAATAATTTTACTCTTGGAGTGCGTGGAAATCAAATCAACAGTCCGGCGGGTTTT
>JAKJFI010000131.1 GCA_022704985.1 Candidatus Omnitrophota bacterium
TTCCTTCTCCGGACTCGGATTAGAAGGACTGGAACTACTGGACGAGGTAAAAAAACTTTTGAATCTGCCGGTCATAACCGAGGTGCTTTCACCCGAAGACGTTAATAGAACGGCAGATACGGCCGATATACTTCAGATAGGGGCGCGCAACATGTTCAACTACCGCCTTCTCCAGAAGGTGGGAAAAATAGACAGGCCGGTTCTTCTGAAGAGAGCATTTTCAGCCACGATTGCAGAGTTTCTCAACTGTGCGGAATACATACTTAAAGAGGGCAACGGAAAAGTCATTCTATGCGAGAGAGGCATCAGATCTTTTGACTCCGAGTTCACGAGAAATACTCTTGACCTTTCGGCTGTTGCCGTGTTAAAACAGGAATCTCACCTGCCGGTATTCGTGGACCCCAGCCATGGAACGGGCAGAAGAGACCTCGTTACAACGATGAGCAAGGCGGCCATTGCGGCCGGAGCGGACGGGCTCATGATTGAGGTGCATCCGAAACCGGAAGAAGCGCTTTCGGACGGCTTTCAGTCATTGACACCTGAGATGTTCGTACGTCTCATGAATGAAATAAAACCGATAGCGGAAGCGATGAACAAACAACTGTAAAGGAGAAACAATGAAAAAGATACGGGTTGGAATAATAGGAGCTGGAGGAATAGCGCAGGTTTCGCATATACCGTCTTTTCAGAACATTGAAAATGTTGAGGTGGCTGCGATAGCTGATATCAACAGGGAAAAACTTACGTACGTTGCCGAAAAGTTCGGCATACCTCAGACTTTCACCGAATGGGAACGGCTGGTCGAAGCTGACGTCGATGCCATATCTGTATGTTCGCCAAACGTATTCCATGCGCAGCAGTCGATAGCGGCGATGAAAGCCGGAAAACATGTTTTGTGTGAAAAGCCCATATGCCTTACCGGAAGCGACGTTGAAAAAGTATACAGCACAGCGGACAAGACCGGCAGGAAATTCATGGCCGCCTTTCCCAGAAGGTTCTCCGGAGAAGCAATGGTTATAAAACCTATGGTAGAAGCCGGTGACTTTGGGGAAATATATCACATCAGGGCGGAATGCCTCAGAAGACGAGGCATACCGGGACTGGGCGGCTGGTTTACAAACAAGAAGCTTGCAGGCGGAGGCCCGCTGATAGACGTGGGAGTTCATATGCTCGACCTCATGATTTATCTAACCGGCGCACCGATGCCCGAACTTGTTATCGGATGCAAGTATGACAAATTCAAAGATAAGGCAACCGATGGAGGATGGCCTCCGCTGAACACAAGAGTAGGAGAAAAGTATAAGGGTAAAATGGAGGTTGAAGAACTTGCGGTAGGATTCGTAAAACTTTCAAACGGAGCATCGCTTATCGTGGAAGCCAGCTGGGCTGGAAACTCCGAGACGGGATTAAGGGCAAGTTTAATGGGCACCCTTGCGGGGATGCAGATGCCCGACCCGGAAAATCCCAAGCATCCCGTACGAATATTCTCCGAGAAAAACGGCGTGTTGATGGACATGTTCCCATCTATCCCTCAGCCAAACATATTCCAGGAAGAGATAAATCATTTCATCAAGTGCATCAGGGAAAACCGGAAACCCATCACAAAAAAGGATGAGGTGCTGTCGGTTGTAAGGATAATTGAGGGCATCTATAAGTCGGCGGAAACAGGAAAGCCGGTCTCTTACAAGAATGCATCCTGAAAAAAAACATGCTCTTAAACGGGGACTCGTGCAGGTCTATACGGGCAACGGCAAGGGAAAAACAACCGCCGCGGTAGGACTTGCCTTAAGAGCCGCGGGGACAGGACTGCGTGTCGGTTTTTTCCAGTTCTTCAAGAAACCCGTTTCTTGTGAACTTACAGTCCTGCGCAACATAAAGAATGTACATGTCTACTGCCTTGCGCCTATGCACCCCGGCTTCCAGTATTTTTCGGCTGAAGATCTGAAAAAACACAGGGAGAACTTTCAAAGATTGTGGGAAACGAAAGTTTTGGACGTGATACGAAAAAATCGTTACGACGTCATTGTCCTTGATGAAATTCTCATAGCTATCAGGGACAGGTTCTTACCGGAAGAAAAGCTGTTGAAACTTATAGATATGAAGTTAGTAACTTCAGAACTTATACTCACTGGCGGTTTCATCACCGACAGGATTATCAATAAGGCGGACCTCATCACCGAGATGAAGAAAATCAAACATCCGTTCCCTGCAATCAAAGCAAGGAAAGGGATTGAATATTGATATCGGTTTTATCCGGAGGCCAACATGATAAGCAGATTCTTCCGATTTGAAGAGCATGGCACTAATATACGCACTGAGATTGTCGCCGGGATTACAACATTCATGGCGATGGCGTACATCATTGTCGTCCAGCCAGCCGTGCTTTCACAGGGCGGTATGGATTTTGGCGCAGTAATGGTCGCAACCTGCCTGGCATCCGCAATAGCCACTTTTCTCATGGGCATTTACGCCAGATATCCCATAGCGCTTGCACCAGGCATGGGACTCAATTTTTACTTCGTGTATAACGTGATACTGGGCATGGGGATAGAATGGGAATCTGCCCTGGGCGCAGTCTTCATCTCCGGTGTAATCTTTATCATTCTCTCGCTCTGGAAGGTACGAGAGAAGCTTATTAACTCCATCCCTGAATCGTTGCAGTGCGGCATTGCGGCTGGAATCGGTCTGTTTATCGCCTTCATAGGACTGCTTC
>JAKJFI010000132.1 GCA_022704985.1 Candidatus Omnitrophota bacterium
GCACTTCAGACTGGAAAAAAATTTCTCTTGACCTGAAAATACCCCGGTATTCAATGTACATGCTCGTACGTTTTGTATCAAGAAATAATACAGGAAAGGTCTTTCTTGACAGCTTTTATCTGAACGGTTACGGGTCCTCTCCCATAGAGGTAATCATCAACCAGGCGGGATTCCATCCCGAAGGAGTGAAGGACGGAATCGTAAGGACAAAAGAGAAATATTCGGGAGGTTTATTTGAGGTGCTGGATGACAAAGAGAAAACCGTCTGCCGCGGCAACCTGGTCTATCTACAAAAATATGTCTTCGGGGAACACTACTACCGTCTCGATTTCTCCGATTTCAAGGAGGAAGGCTCGTACAAGCTGAAGATAAGATTTGACGGGGTTGCGCCATATTTCTATCCCGGGAACTTCCGGATTGGCAGGTCGCTGTACAAAGACCTGTGGGAATGGAACCTACAGCATCTCCAGCATGCGAGGTGCGGATGTGATGTGCCCGGCTGGTTCAAGGCGGCATTCCTTGACGACGCCGACATCTATACGGAGCGTTTTGAGCGGCTCGGGGGAAAGAAGATCGGTCACCAGGACGTGACCGGAGGGTGGTTTGATGCGGGAGATGTAAACAAGTTCAACGACAATACCGGCACCGTAGTCTGGGAACTGCTCAAAAGCTGGGAGCTGATATTCTCCCCCGGACAGTCCCGAAGTAACATCCGTCACCCGGCGGTACTGGAGGCAGAATGGGGAAGCAGGTACCTGCTGAAACTGTACAAGGGCGAAGGAGGCTTCTGGAACGCGGTAAGAAGCGGTAAGGAGACCATTCTGAAAAAGCCGTTCTGGGAAAGTACGGACAACATACCGGAGACCTCGGATGACAGAATAGTCTTCCTGACGCAATACAAGAGGAATGATACTGAAAACAACAAGGAAATCCTCCTGGCGCTTGCGCAGTATGTCAGCTTCTGTAAAAAATATAACCTTAATGCGTCCGAACTGAAACCCTATGTCAAGACGCTGGAAGAAGCATTTCCAATCAACATGGAGAGATACCAGAAAACACCTGCATTTGAAAATCCCGACCCCTTTCTCATCCCTGTGGGAAACCTGATGCAGAACGTCTCCGGCAACAGAAGATACCACGAGGATGCAAAACGAATTGCCGTACAGCTGGAAAAGGAGATGCACGATGCACTGTACGCCAGGAACCTGTCCACCCGGAAAAATCCGGATGAGTATCTTTACAAACTCCTCTTCAATCCGACTCTGCCCTTTCACTTCATATATTTCCTTCTGGAATATGCCGAAATTTATCCCTCGGACGACTTGACCCCCTCAATAAAAAAGACTGTTAAAACATTTATGGAAAAGGAGCTTGTGCCCCTTTCGGCGGAGGAAATCTCGCCTGTCGGCCATACGCGATTCTTTGACCCGCTGAATCACAAGGGAAGAGCCATTGCATCCTCAAACAGGAACAACATTTACCAGATCGGCGTGGCCATCATCTTCGCAAAAGCATCCCGCGTGCTGGAAAACAGAGAATACCTGCGGATTGCAGAAAAGAACCTGGGATGGATACTGGGACGCAATTACGTTGCCGGCTCTTCTCTTGTCGGAATAGGACACAGGCAACTCGCAGTCTACACTGACTGGCTGCGGCTCTCTCCCGGACATGAAGATTCTTACCTGCCCGGAGGCATCTGCAAGGGGATAGCCGCGGGACAGGGCTTTCTGGACAGCGACTTTAAATCAATAATGGCAAATCCACTCAAGGGAGTCTGCATGCCGAAGGGATTCCCCTACATGCATTCATTCCCTTCAAAAGACTGTCCCGTATACCAGACCGAAGGTTTGTCTGAAGTATGGATACGGGTAACCGGCGCTTTCCTGCTTGCCTGCGGCGAGATTGAGAAAAGTTTCAGAAAAATGGAGCAAATTGGGAAACAGGAATAGCAGACTCCATATCCGGAGTGACATCAAAGGCACCGGCATTGTACCGGACGGAAAGAACGCATGGAAAGTGAAATTGCTTGGATATGGACAAACCCGCATCCTGATAGTTTCAAAACACCCGGGAACACTGGAAGCCCTCAAAGAAAAGAAGAGGAGGAAGTCTTCGCTATGCGGGGAAAATCTCTTTCTTGAAATTTTTCTACGCGGGCAGACCTTCATTACCATCCGCCTCTCTGAATAACGGACAGTTTCTCTCCACATAAAGTTAATTAATGTATGGTAAAATATACAGGCGTATCCGGTCAGGAAACGGTATAAAGGAGGAAATTGTGACCTATAGTTTTCAGTCGGTCTATTTTGACAGGGACATAGTGGACGGGCGGGTGATAGATATATTCATACCGGACAGAATTATAAGAAAGGAAGCCGTATTCTTTGTACACGGAGGCGGGTGGCGGGCAGGCACAAGAGCCTCCTACCACAAGGTTATGGAAGCGTTTAACAAGGAAGGTTTCATATGCGCGGCAACCGATTACCGGCTGTCAAACGTGAATATCCTTGACCAGATTACCGATGTGCGGCACGGGTATGAGATTTTTGCCGGCATTCTTGCGGATAGCGGCATGTCTCCCGTCAGGATTTTCGTTAACGGTTCTTCGGCAGGCGCACATCTTGCGGCACTGCTCACAATGGCCATGCCGGGTGAATGCGGCGAAAGCACTTC
>JAKJFI010000133.1 GCA_022704985.1 Candidatus Omnitrophota bacterium
TAATACAGGATAGATTTCATCCGTATAGCATCGTTGGCAACGTTATCGGCCTCCTCAACATATTCCTTGCATACGCCGCGTTGCCTCCTCTTTGCCCTTGCTCTCCGGCGAACTCCTTCCTGCAAGAGAGTGTTATGAAAAAGAAACAGGCGCTGGTGGGGATGAGCGGAGGAGTTGACTCTTCGGTCGCCGCTTTGCTGCTCAAGGAAGAAGGATACGACGTAAGCGGCGTTTTCATGAAAACATGGAAGGACGCCGCATACGCCCGTGCAACACCCCTTAAATCCGCCTGTTGCGGGACTGAAGGGAAAGACCTTGAAGATGCGCAAAAAGTCGCATCGCGGCTCGGCATAAAACTGCATGTGGTTGACCTGTCAGAGGAATACGAAGAAATCGTCCTGAAGTATTTCACGAGAGAGTATACAGCAGGGCGCACCCCCAACCCTTGCGTCGTCTGCAACAGGTTCCTGAAATTCGGCATTCTTCCGGATAAGGCGAAGGCCGAAACAGGGACATCCTTTGATTTTTTCGCAACTGGCCATTATGCACACAGGGAATATGATAAAGCCCTGAACCGGCATGTGCTCAAGAAAGCCGTTGACGAATCCAAAGACCAGAGCTATTTCCTCTTTCTCCTTACGCAGAAACAACTTTCAAAAACCCTCTTTCCGCTCGGCATGTACACCAAGAAGCAGGTGCGCGCAATGGCGAAGAAACACGACCTTCCGGTGTCTGAAAAGGAAGAAAGCCAGGATTTCATGGGGGGCGACAGGTTCTTTCTTTTCGATGGCGGGATGGCGGAGGGTCCTGTGCTGGACAAAAACAGAGCGGTTATGGGCAAACACAGGGGAATCGCCCGCTACACCATAGGACAGAGGAAAGGGCTGGGCATAGCGGCAAAACACCCTCTTTACATTACAGACATAGAGCGCAGGACAAACACGATAACCGTCGGGGAAAAAAAGGACGTTTACGGAAAGGAGCTTGTCGCCGGGGATGTGAACCTTCAGGGTATTGACAGTATCGATGAACCGCTGAAGGTTGACGCAAAAATACGGCACAAACATGCGGCCGCTCCCGCTGTCGTTGAACCCGTTGACGCAAAGCAATCCCCGCATCTATCACCTTCCCCCCCAGGGAAGAGGAAGATAGCGAGAAAAATAACCGTACGGTTTGAGAAGCCGCAATGGGCGATAACCCCCGGACAAGCGGTGGTCTTTTACAGGGGAGAGGTTCTCCTCGGCGGAGGTTTCATAGAAAAACGTTTATAGACCCCTGTTTTTATGGTAAAATTAAGTGAATGTTCTTCTTCCAATAAATATTTAAGGGACGTATGCCGGAGTACAACAAAAACAGTAGAGGGAGTATATAGAACCTCTCTGGAATTTAGCATGTCTTCCACATCAGGTCAAAGTTTGGAGGTTGCAGTGTCTAAGAATACCGCAAGGCTTTTTTTGTTTTTGGGAGTCTTCTGTTTTCTGCTCGCCGCACCCGCAAGAGCGCTGAACATTGAGAACCCCCCTTCACAGATAGGAGTCTTCGGAGCCATCTGCCTGCTTGCCTCAATACCGGCAATGAATTTCAATATTGCGCAACCGCATTCCACAGAATTTTTTTACGGTTACGGCTCGGGCGATAATCTCAAGGGAAAAGGCGAATATATACACCATTCGCTGGCCGTCAACTTCAGTTACCTGTACAACCAGAAAAACCGTTTCTGGAAGTATTTTCAGTTCCAGTTTGAGCCGTTTATCTCCTACGTCTCCTCTCCCGATAACAGCAGTGAAGCTGGATGCGTCTTCTTCATCAAATACACCATCCCCTGGGATTTTCCGGTGAAGCCCTATGCGAGAGGCGGCAGCGGAGTGATACTTGTGATGCAGGAAACCGACGAACTTTCCACCGTATTCAATTTTGCCAGCCAGATAGGATGCGGCATCTCCTGCGAATTGCCTAACCTGAATCTATTCCTTGAATACAGGGGCAGGCACATCTCAAACGCGGACATAAAACAGCCTAATTCCGGCATAGACGATTTCATCTGGCTGATAGGCGCTGGCGGCAAATTCTGATGAATGCCTCTCATCCTTCACCTTCTCCCTTGGGGGAGAGAAGGGATTATGGAGCTTCCAAATGAAAATAGCAATACTGGCAGGGGAGACATCCGGGGACAACTACGGCGCACTGCTGATTAAAAGTTTAAGAAAACTTTCAGGAGATATCTTCATCGCGGGGACAGGCGGCGGCCGCATGAAACAGAAACTGGATGTTTTTATTGAAGGTCCGCCCTACGGCAAGATGGGTTTCTCCGGAGTAATCAAGAACCTGCCGCTGTTTTACCGCTCATTCAAAAAGATGCGTAAAGAGGTTGAGAGACTCAAGCCGGACATGGTCGTTTTCATAGACAATCCTGGATTTAACCTGAAGATGGCGCAGGCTCTGGGCAAGAAATTCCCATGCTGTTACTATATCCCGCCCAAAATCTGGGCTCACAACTACGGCCGGATAAAAACAATAAGAGAATATATCCGCGCCGTCATACCCATTTTCGCCTTTGAAGAAGAGCTGTACAGGAAAGAAGGCATCTCATGCAGGTGGTTCGGCCACCCGGCGGTTGACCTGAGCAATCCCCCCGTTCCAAAGCCGGGCTGTAACGGCGG